>DASQCX010000691.1:0-8595 GCA_035634455.1 Burkholderiaceae bacterium | reverse complement strand
TTCAGCAGCTGCGTCACCGCGAAGCGCCCCATCAGCAGGATCAGCTTGGGCTTGACCAGCTCGACCTGGCGCTTCAGGAAGGGCTCGCAGCGCGCCATCTCGTCCGGCTCCGGATTGCGGTTGCGCGGCGGCCGGCACTTGAGCGTGTTGGCGATGAAGACGCGCCGCGCGGGGTCGCCCGCCTGGTCGTCCTCGCCGCCCTCGCCCGAATCGGCGCGACGCGACAGCCCCACCGCGCGCAGCATCTGGTCCAACAGCTGGCCCGCGGCGCCGACGAAGGGCTCGCCCTGCAGGTCCTCCTGCTCGCCCGGCGCCTCGCCGACGATCATCCAGTCCGCGTGCGCGTGGCCGACGCCGAACACGGTCTGCTTGCGGCTCTCGCATAACCCGCAGGCCGTGCACGCGGCGACGGCCTCGTGCAGCGGTCCCCAGGCCAGCGTCGCGATGTGCGCGGCGCGCTCGGCCAGCGCGGGATCGAGCGCCGCTTCGATCGCGGTCGCGATCGGCGCCGCCCCACGCGCGGGCACCGGCGGGCGCACGGGCGCTGGCGGCCGCGCAGGCGCGGGTGCAGGCGCACGCGGAGCCGCCACGGGCGCAGCGACGTCCGTGTCGACCGGCCGCTCGACCACCACCGCCTCGGCAGCAGCGGCCGGCTCGGCAGGCGCCGCGGCGACCGCGGGCACGGCCGCCGCGGGTGCCGGCGCCCACAGCCGCACGCCCATCGCGGCCAGCATCCTGCGTTGACGCTCGCTCCAGCTCATGCGCCACTCTCGCGCAACACGCTGCGCGTCATCAGCACCGCGTCCTCGCGGCGGCCGGCCGGGGCCGGGTAGTAGTCGCGGCGACGGCCCGCCTCGATGAAGCCCTCGCGTTCGTAGAGCGCGCGCGCCCGCTCGTTGCTGTCGCGCACCTCGAGCCACACCGCGGTGGCCGAACAGCTCGCGCTGAGCGCATAGAGCTCGGCCAGCAGCCGCCGCGCGTGGCCCCGGCCCTGGTGGTGCGCCGCCACGGTCAGGTTCAGCAGGTGCATCTCCTCGAAGCCCTGCATCGCGACGAAGTAGCCGACCAGCTCGCCATCCTCGGCCAGCAGCGCCCGCGCGAGGTAGCCGGACGCCAGCGAGTCGATGAAGTTGCCGCGCGTCCACGGGAAGGTGTAGGCCTGCACCTCGATCGCCAGCACCGCGTCGAGCACTTGCACCGTCATCACGCGCAGCGTCGGCTCGCCGCCGCCGTGCGGGGTGATCTCGGAGCGCACCGCGCTCATGGTCGCGCTCCCGCCGCCGCGTCGCGCGCCGTCTTCGCGGCCTCGCGTTCGGCCGTGGTCTGGGCGACCTTGTCGCGCAGGTAGATCGGCAACGCCTGGTCGGCCGGCACGGCGTCGCCGCGCGCGAGACCGGCGGCGCCGAGCCAGCCGAGCGCCGCGGCGCGGCCGTGTTCCGTGGGCACGCGCTGCGCGCCGCCCGTGCGCAGGCGCTCGCCGAACGCGTCCAGCGCGGAGCCGGCGACGACCGCGGGCGGCGTGTCGCGCCATTGCGCGTGCAGCGCCTCGGGCGCGGTGAGCGCGGGCTCGACCACGGCGCGCCAGCCGGCGTCGCCGTCGTCGCGGTAGCAGCCGGCGTAGATCTCGTCCATGCGCGCGTCCATCGCCACCCACACGACCGCGCCCGCGGCCAGGCCGAGGCGGCGCGTGGCATCTTCGGCGACGATGGCCAGGCTGTCGACCGGCACCACCGGCACGTCCTGCCCGAAGGCCAGGCCCTGGGCGACGGCGCAGGCCGTGCGCAGCCCCGTGAAGCCGCCCGGGCCGCGGCCGAAGGCGATGGCGTCGAGGTCGGCGAAGGTCCAGCCGGCGCGCTGCAGCAGCGCCATCAGCATCGGCAGCGCCTGCGCGGATGCAGCGGCGCCGCCGTCCAGATCCAGGTGCTCGATGCGGCAGGCCGCGCGCACCAGCGCCCCGCCCGGCGCGCGGCCGTCGTCGACGGCGGCGAGCGCCAGCCGTTCGGTGGCGCTGTCGATGGCCAGCAGCTTCACGCGCGCTTCCCTGCCCGGTCGAAGACGAGCGAAATCGGCGACGCGCAAGCGCGTTCGCGGCGGAATTGGCGAGGCAGCCCGAGCATGGGAAACAGTGTAGCCGTGCGATCATCGGCCCGCCCTCGCGCGGCCGCCGCCGCGCGCGCCAGAACGCCACATTTCGCCGCTACATGCCCGCCAAGACCCGGCTCGCCGCCCTCGCCCTGCTGACCGCCGCCTGCGCCGCCCTGCCCGCCCGGGCCGCGCCCGCCTGGTCGCTGCCGCCGTCCGTCGCCACGGCGCTGGCCGACGCCCACGTGCCGCAGAACGCGCTGGCGCTGTGGGTGCAGCCGGTCGACGCACCCGCGCCGTCCTGGGGCTGGAACGCTGACTTCGGCGTCAACCCGGCCTCGGTGTTCAAGCTCGTGACCACCAGCGCGGCGCTCGACACGCTGGGCCCGGCGTGGACATGGAAGACCGGCGTCTACGTCACCGGCCCCGTCCGCAACGGCGTGTTGGAGGGCTCGGTCGCGATCGTGGGCAGCGGCGACCCCAGCCTGGTGATGGAGCGCGTCTGGCTGCTGCTGCGCCAGCTGCGCGACGCCGGCGTGCGCGACATCCGCGGCGACATCGTCCTCGACCACGCCGGCTTCGCGCCCAGCGCGCGCTCGGCGGCCGACTTCGACGGCGCGCCGTCCGAGCCCTACAACGTGCTGCCCGACGCGCTGCTGATGAATTTCCGCGCGCTCACGCTCAGCTTCCACCCCGAGCCCGGCGGCCGCGCGGCGCGCGTGACGTCCGAGCCGCCGCTTGCCGGGTTCAAGGTCGACGCGACGGTGCCGCTGTCGCGCGCCGCCTGCGGCGACTGGCGCGGCGCGCTGAAGCTGGCGGCCGACGACCCCGCGCACTGGCGCTTCGCGGGCGCCTACCCGGCGGCGTGCGGCGAGCGCAACTGGCCGCTGGCCTACCCCGAGCCGGCCAGCTACGAGAACCGGCTGGTCGGCGCGCTCTGGCACGAGCTGGGCGGCAAGCTGTCGGGCACGGTGCGCGCCGGCACGCTGCCCGAGGGCGCGACGCTCGCATTCATGTTCGAGTCGCCGCAGCTCGCGCAGGTCGTGCGCGACATCAACAAGTTCAGCAACAACACGATGGCCGAGCAGCTGTTCCTGACGCTGGCGCGGCTTGCGTCGCCGGAGTCCGCAGGACCGGCCGTCGAGGCCAGGCCGGAGCAGGCGCAGGCCGTGCTGTCGCAGTGGCTGCACGCGCGCCTGGGCGCGGCGGCGGACGGCGTCGTGATCGTCAACGGCTCGGGCCTCGCGCGCGAGACGCGCATCAGCGCCCGCACGCTGGGCGCGCTGCTGCAGTGCGACTGGAACAGCGCGGCCATGCCCGAGCTGCTGAGCTCGCTGCCGATCGCGGGCGTCGACGGCACCCTGCGCCGCAGCAGGGCCGAGGCCGGCCGCGCGCACCTGAAGACGGGCTCGATGCGCGACGTCGCGGCCGTCGCCGGCTACGTGCTGTCCGACAACGGCCGCCGCTACATCCTCGTCGCGATCGTCAACGACCCGAACGCCGGCGCGGCGCGGCCGGCGCTCGACGCCGCGATCGAGTGGGTCGCGCGCGACCCCGCGCAGGCCGCGAAGGCGCCCTGAAACGAACAATCCCGCGGGCATCGCTGCGCGCGGGATCGCGTGCGAAGCGGCCCGCGGGCCGCGCTCGTCAGAACGAGTAGCCGATGGACGCGTTGATCGAGACCGGGTTCAGGCGCGCCTTGGTGGTCTGGCCGGTCGACAGCTGGGCCTTCGTGTTGATGAAGGTCTTGAGCACCGCGGCGTCGACGAACCAGTGCTTGTCGATCTTGTAGTTCGCGCCCGCCTCCACGGTGGCGCCCCATTCGGTGTCGCCGCCGATGGTGGTGGGCGTGCCGCCCGGGTTCGTGACCGCGGTCAGCGCGGCGGAGCCCTTGCTGCCGTAGAACTTGGCGAAGGTCGGGCCGGCGCCGACGTACGGGCGGAACGGCCCGTCGGCCGGCAGGAAGCGGTACTGCAGCAGCACCGTCGGCGAGATCTGGTGGATGCTGCCGATCTTGCCGACGCCCGAGACCGAGCCGGTGCCGATGATGTCGTGCTTGTAGGGCAGGCCGCCCAGCGCCTCGACGGAGATGTCGTCCGTGATCATGTAGGTCGCCGTGAGGAACAGCGCGCTCGCGGACTTGATGTCGATCGTGGAGCCCGGCAGCGCGGGCGGCGACAGATCGGTGCTCCTGACCTTGGGCATGATCTTGTTCCAGCCGGCCTTGACGAGGATCTGGCCCGCGACCTGCGCCTGCGCCGCGCCCGCGCCGCACAGCGCGGCGGTGGCGACCAGGGCGGATGCAATGGAGTGCTTCTTCATGAATGTGTCCTTGCGTGTGTCTCGGTCGCCGGCTTACAGCCAGCCCTTGATGGCCATCTGTTCGCCGACGAGCTCGGACAGCAGGCGGTAGCCGTACGGCGTCGGATGCACGCTGTCCGCGTACTCGTAGGTGTTGGCGGCAGTGGCAGGCGCGCTGGAGGCGGCAGGCGCGACCGCGGAGATCAGCGTGCTCTTGGTGCACACCAGGGAGCTGCTGACGACGGTGAGGTCGCACGCCGGGGTGGTGACGTTCGTCAGGCCGTACTGCGCCATGTTCGTCGCCTGGTCCTCGCTGGCGGAGAACGCGTCGACATAGACCAGCGAGTTGCCCGCCGTCAGGCCCGCCTGCAGCTGCGCGTTGAAGGTGCTGGCCATCTGCTTGACCAGCGCCTGCCCGGAAGCGCCGGCGGCGATGGCGTAGGGCGTGAGGCTGACGTCGGGCAGGTTGACCACGACGACGTGGGTGGCGCCCTTGGCCAGGATCATCTGGTTGACGTAGGCGGCGAGCTCGGCGCCGGCCGTGCCCATCGCGGTGACGGCGGCCGTGGCGGCCGTCGTCTGGTCCATGCCCCCGGCGACCTCGGCCTGGAACGTCGCGATGTTGATGAACAGGTCGTTGCCGCCGGCGAGCACGGTCACCAGCTGCTTGTCGCTGAAGGTGCCGCCGTTGTGCGCGAGGTAGTTGCCGATCTGCGTGATCACGGGCACGGTCAGCTGGCCGATGGCGTTGCCGTAGGTGCTGGAGTCGCCTGCGACCACCAGCGCCGCGTTGCCCGGGCCGATCGGCGCCGTGACGCGGGCACCGCCCTGGGCGTAGTTGGCGCAGGTGCCGCCGTTGCTGGCGTCGTGGAAGGTGGGCGTCTCGTCGCCGATCGTGGGCACGTACGGCGCGACCGGGGTCAGGCCCGTCTCCGCGGCGCAGGGCTGCGACAGCTGGAGCGTCGCAGCCAGGAATTCGGTCCAGTTGGTCCACAGCAGGCCGGTGGCGCCGATGCCGTTGATCGAATAGTGGCCGCCGCCCTGGACCTTGACGACGCCGACGTCGTAGCTGCCGACATCGCTCAGGCTGTCGCCGAAGCTGACCATCTGCGTGAAGGCGACGCGCGGCGACTGGTCGCCGGCTTCGTTGCCGCCGCAGCCAGCCAGGAAAGCCGCGGCCGCGAGAGCCGTGGTCAGGACGTGGAACTTCTTCATGTGCACCTCGCCGGAGGGAGAGTCAAGGAAATCAATCGAACGGTCGTTCGATTCCCGGAAAACTATACGCACCCGGGTGTCCGGACATGGTGGGGACTTCCCTGTCGATCCCACGCAAACAACACAACGAATGCGCACCGGGGCCGACGTTATGTCGGCGATGCGAGGGCGTGAAGAAAGAAGGCCCTCGTGCGACAGGGACGTCGCAGGAGGGCCACATGGTGCATCGCAGCACCGATGATGAGGCTGGCGCGCGGGCTCAGAAGGGGTTCGAGTGCGCGCGGCTGACGGCCTGGTTGCCGATCTGCGTCTGCAGCACGTTGCCCAGGTGCGTGGCGTCGGCCCACAGGAAGCTGGACGTCGCCTGCTGGCCCGTCGACGGGTCGTTGCGCAGCGTGTCGGGCGTGCAGGTGGGCAGCGGCGCGGAGTCGAGGCAGCCGTAGGTCTGGTTGGGCAGCGAGATCAGGCCGTAGGAGCCCGGGCTGCGGGTGGCGTTGCGCACGAGGTCGTCCACCAGCACCAGGCCGATCTTGCTGCCGTCGTTGAGGATGTTGCTGCGCAGGCCGAGGTTGAACTGCGTGCTCATGTCCGACAGCAGCTTGGCGCGGTCGAAGTCGCCGCGCTGCGACTCGACGTAGCCGTAGGGCGTGTAGCTCATGTCGGGAATGGTCAGCAGGATCACCTTGGCGCCCGCGGCCGCGATCGCGTTGACGACGCCGGCGAGCTTCTGGCCCTGCTCGTTCATGTCGGTCAGCAGCACGCTCTCGTCGCCCGTCGCGTTGGCCTGGTACTCCGCGAGCACGTCGTGCATGCCGACCCAGATCGTGACCAGGTCGTTGCCGTTGAACGTGTCGCCGGCCTGGAACGCGGCCACCTTGTTGACGACGTCGTCGACCGTGCCGTCGACGGTGGTCAGGTCGACCGCGTCGGTCTCGAAGCTCGCGTTGACGTTGCAGTCCGCGAAGACCAGGCTGTACGAGTTGGCCAGCGCCTGGTTCCAGATCGGGTTCTGCGAGCAATCGATCTGCAGCGTAGCCGTCGAAATGCCGTTGATGCTGTACTTCAGGCCCTGCGCGCCTTCGAGGCGGCTGCTCTCGTCGCCGAAGCTGAGGAT
The DNA here is from genome assembly GCA_035634455.1 of Burkholderiaceae bacterium. Classification (GTDB taxonomy): domain Bacteria; phylum Pseudomonadota; class Gammaproteobacteria; order Burkholderiales; family Burkholderiaceae_C; genus Scleromatobacter. The sequence goes on along the minus strand of DASQCX010000691.1, from coordinate 1,883 downwards.
GCGCGCAGGCACGAAGGTCTGCTGCTGGTACGTGCCGCCGCCGCAGGAGGCGAGCGCGACCAGCGCGCCCGCTGCGGCCACTCCCAGCGCCGCTCGCGTCACGATGCGGCCCAGGCGTTCATTGAAAAGCATTCGTTCTCCTGATTGATGTTCTCGGCTCCGGCGCGGGCCGGACTCCCTGGGTTGTCATGCGGCGGCCGCGCGCTGCAGTCGATCGCGGACGCCGTCCCACGCCGGGGCGTCTGGGGGCGTCTCGACCCAGATCAGACTGGCGCCGGTGCTGTCGAGTTCCCGCAGCGCGGCGAACAGCTCGTGCGCCGCCGCGACCGGATCGTCCGGCATCGCGCGGCTGGCGCGCACCGAGCGGTCGGGGGTGATGGTGCGGCAATATACAGCGACCGGGTTAACGCTCGATTTCGCCAGCACGCCGAGCGCGACGCGCAGCTGGTCGGCCGGCATCAGGCGCAGCTTGGCGCGCGGCGCGTAGTGCGCCTCCAGCGTGCCCGAGGCGCGTGGCGCGTCGCGGCCGGCGGCGCGCAGCGGCTGGCCGAGCGCGGCCTCGATCTGGTCGCGCGTGAGCACGCCGGGGCGCAGCAGCGCGGGCGCGCCGCGGCTGCAGTCGACGATGGCCGACTCGATGCCGGCGTCGCATTCGCCGCCGTCGACGATGGTCATCGCGTCGCCGAACTCCTCGAAGACGTGGGCGGCGGTGGTCGGGCTGATGCGTCCGAAGCGGTTGGCGCTGGGGCCGGAGACGCCCGCCACGCCGAGCGCCGCCGCGGCGTCGAGCAGCGCGCGCGCGGCCGGGTGCGACGGGCAGCGCAGGCCGATCGAATCCTGGCCCGCGGCCGACGCGCCGCCGATGCCGTCGCGGCGCGGGACGATCACCGTCAGCGGGCCGGGCCAGAACGCATCGGCCAGCTTCTGCGCCGAAGCCGGCCACTCGCGCGCGAAGGCCTGCGCGGCGGCGACGTCGCGCACGTGCACGATCAGCGGATGGTCGGCCGGCCGGCCCTTGGCGGCGAAGATCTGCGCGACGGCGGCGTCGTCGTCGGCGCGCGCGCCCAGGCCGTAGACCGTCTCGGTCGGGAACGCCACCAGCCGGCCCGCGGCCAGTTCGGCCGCGGCGCGCTGCAGGGCCGCCGGGTCGTTGCCGCTGACGATGGCCATCAGAATCCTTGCAGCCCCAGCACCGCGGCGGCCGCGTTCGCACGCTCGCGCGCGAGCGCCGGCGTGGCGGCGGTGACGGTCAGGTGGCCCATCTTGCGGCCCGGGCGCGCCTGCTTCTTGCCGTACAGGTGCAGGTGCATGCCCGGCAGCGCCAGCAGCGCATTCCAGTCGGGTTCGCGCTCGTGGCCGCCGTCGAACCACAGGTCGCCCAGCAGGTTGACCATCTCGCACGGCGAGTGCTGACGCGGCGCGACCAGCGGCAGTCCCGCCAGCGTGCGCACCTGCAACTCGAACTGCGACAGGTCGCAGGCGTCGATGCTGTAGTGGCCGGAGTTGTGCGGGCGCGGCGCCATCTCGTTGGCCACCAGCGAGCCGTCGTGCAGCACGAAGAACTCCACGCACAGCACGCCGACGTAGCCCATCGACTCGGCGATGGCCGTCGCGCGCTCGACGGCCTGCCCGGCCTGCGCCGGCGTGACGTCGGGCGCCGGCACGGTGGTCAGCGCGAGGATGCCGCCGCGATGCAGGTTCTGCTGCACTGGCAGCGTCACGGCGTGGCCGTCGGCGCCGCGCGCCACGATGATGCTCAGCTCGTACTTGAGCGGCAGGCGCTTCTCGAGCACGCAGGGCACCTGGCGCAGCTGCGTCCACGCGGCCTCGAGCGCGGCGCGGTCGGCGACCACGACCTGGCCCTTGCCGTCGTAGCCCAGGCG
>DASQCX010000690.1:0-8718 GCA_035634455.1 Burkholderiaceae bacterium | reverse complement strand
CCAGGGGCTGCGAAAGAAAAGGCCCGAGGCATGCCCGGGCCCGCTGCGTGCGCCGGCCTCGCGGCCCGGCGCGGACACGATTCTAAGTGACGCTCAGATGCCGGCCTTCTGCAGGACGAACAGCAGGATCAGGGCGCCGATCACCGACAGGATGATCCCGGCCGGGTGCACGATGGCGCCGTCCGCCGGCTTGTTGAAGATCCGGGCGATGAAGCCGCCGATGAACGAGCCGACGATGCCGACGACGCCCGTCATCAGCAGGCCCATGGTCTGCGCGCCGGGCATGATCCAGCGCGCGATGAGGCCGACCACGATGCCGACGATGAACATCCACAAGTAGTGAAACACGATTGAGCTCCTGCAGGTGAGGCGCCCGTCGTCGACGGGCTCGGCCTGCGGGGGACTCTAGCCGGGCCCGCTCGGCCGCGGGATCGGGAGAGTCCTGGGGGGGCGGGTGTCAGCTTGCAGCAAGCCGGCGCAGCGCCGCCGGGCTCATCTTGGCGAAGCTCCAGGCCTGGCGCAGCACGGTGGGCGACGACGATTCCTCGGGCACCAGCAGCAGGCGCGCGGCACGCACGCGCTCGCCCAGCGCGGTGCTGCTGGTCAGCACCGTGAACGGCACGGCCAGCACCAGCGGCAGGCCGACGGGCATCATCCACAGCAGCGCCGACGAGCCGGTCAGGCTCAGCCCGGCGCCGATCGCCGCGACGACCAGGCTGACCGGCGCGAAGCGCTGGGCGGCCTCGGCCCAGCGGACGTCGCTGGCCTCGCGCGGGGGCGACTTCCATTCCAGCTTCCAGCCCGTCATCGCGCCGACGACGAACAGCGTGTGCGCCACCATGCGCAGCGGCGCCAGCAGCATCGCCAGCGTGGCTTCGAGCAGGGCGCTGCCCACCAGCTTGACGCCGCCGCCGAAGCGGCCGGTCTCGCGGCGCATGAACACGGCCGCGACGCCCAGCAGGCGCGGCAGCGCCAGCATCGTCAGCGTGCCGGCCCACAGGCCCGGGATGCCGACGGCCAGGCCGCCTTCGGGCGTGAACAGCACGTTGCCGCCCACCAGCCACAGCAGGGCGCCCAGCACCACGTACAGCAGCCACAGCGGCGCCGAGACGTAGGCCATCGCGCCCGTGGCCAGCATGCCGCGGTGCACGGCGTGCAGGCCCGGCTCGGCGATCAGGCGCGCGTTCTGCAGGTTGCCCTGGCACCAGCGGCGGTCGCGCTGCAGCTCGGCCAGCAGGTGCGGCGGCTGCTGCTCGTAGCTGCCGACCAGGTCGCCCACCAGCCACACGTGGTAGCCGGCGCGGCGCATCAGCGCGGCCTCGACGAAGTCGTGCGACAGGATGTGGCCCGAGAACGCGCCGTTGCCCGCCAGCGGCGCCAGGCCGCAGTGCGCCATGAACGGCGCGACGCGGATGATCGCGTTGTGGCCGAAGTAGTGCGCCTCGCCGAGCTGCCAGAACTGCATGCCGCTGGTGAACAGCGCGCCCGTCACGCGGGCCGCGAACTGCTGCGCGCGGGCGTGCAGCGTCGCGTGGCCCACGGCCTGCGGCGCGGTCTGCAGGATGCCGGCGGTCGGGTGCTTCTCCATCAGGCGCACCAGCGTCTGCAGGCAGTCGCCGCTCATCACGGAGTCGGCGTCCATCACGACCATGTACTTGTAGTTGGCGCCCCAGCGGCGGCAGAAGTCGGCCACGTTGCCGGCCTTCTTCTTGGTGCGGACGCGGCGCACGCGGTAGTAGACGTTGCCGCGGCCGGCCAGCGCGTCGCGCAGGTCGGCGAAGGCGGCGCGCTCCTCGGCGAGGACGGCCTCGTCCTTGCTGTCGGACAGCACGAACAGGTCGAAGGCGTGCAGCGCGCCGCTGCGCTCCAGCGACGCCGCGGTGGCGCGCAGGCCGGCGAACACGGTGGCGACGTCCTCGTGGCAGATCGGCATGATCAGCGCAGTGCGGCCGTCGGCCGGCAGCGGGGCATCGCCGGCGTCGGCGGCGGAGATCGTGTGCCGATCGCCCTTGACCAGCACCCAGAAGCCCATCAGCGCGGTGAAGCAGCCGGCCGCGACCCAGGCGAACAGCAGCGCGAACAGCGCGATCTGCGCGCCCTGCAGGACCGGGTGCTGCAGCTCGCGCTGGCCGCTGGACAGCACCGCCGCGGCGAAGGCGGTGGCCAGCAGCACCAGCGCCAGCAGCACGCGCCGGCGCACGCGCACGGCGCTTTCCCACGCGAGCGGCCTGGCCGCCAGCGCGGCGGCCTCGGCGGTCTGCGGGTAGTCGGCCCGGCCCAGCACGCCATTCCAGAAGCCGCTCCAGGCGCGCGGCAGCATGGCGCTGCGCACGATGGCGGGCATGGTCGAGGCGCGAGGCGAGGTGTTCAGCGGGGGGGTATGACGTGCGTCCATGTTTCGCTCAGGATGTCCTTGCCGTGCTGGAGGAACGCGCGCAGCTCGACGGGCTCGTCGGCCTTGCGTTGCTTGAATCGGAGGGCCAGGCGCCAGGTGCCGTTGGCCTCGTTGCGGTAGACGTTGGTCGACACGACGTCGACGTTGGCGACACCCGTGACGACCGCCTTGACGGGCGCATCGGCCGGCAGCGCGGCAAGCGCGGGGCCCGTGAAGTCGACGATGACCTGCTCCTCGCCCTTGGCCAGCGTCGCGAAGCTGCGGCCCGCGCGCGACTGCGTCGCCCAGGCGCCGGGCGGGTGCTGCTGCTCGTCGCCCTGCCAGCGCATGCGGTAGGCGAGGTCCAGCGGCGCGCCGGGCGCGGGCAGCGCGGCGGGCACCCAGTAGGCGACGATGTTGTCGTTGCTCTCGTCGACGGTGTTGAGCTGCACGAGCTCGACGCGGCCGGGCCCCCAGTCGCCCACCGGCGTGATCCAGGCGCTCGGGCGCAGCTCGTAGCGCGCCTCGTCGTCCTCGTAGCTCGTGTACGCGCGGTCGCGCTGCATCAGGCCGAAGCCCTTGACGGACGGCATCGCGAACGAGGTGACCAGGATCTGCTTCGGGTTGCTCAGCGGGCGCCACAGCCACTCGCCGCTGCCCGTCTCCACCATCAGGCCGTCGGAGTCGTGCACCTCGGGGCGGAAGTCGCCCGGCTGGGGCTGGTTCTCGCCCGAGAAGAACATGCTGGTCAGCGGGGCGATGCCCAGCGTCTTCACGTCCTTGCGCAGGTATAGGCGGGCGGTGACGTCGACGACGGTGTCCTGGCCGGGCGTGACGACGAAGCGATACACGCCGGTCACGCTCTTGGAGTCGAGCAGCGCGGTGATCGCCAGCGAGGTCGCGTCGGCCGCCGGCTTCTCGAGCCAGAACTCGGTGAAGCGCGGGAACTCCTCGGCGCCGGCGCCCACGGTGTCGACCGCCAGGCCGCGCGCCGACAGGCCGTAGCGCTGGTCCTTGCCGATCGCGCGGAAGTAGCTCGCGCCCTGGAAGACGATGACCTCGTCCTTGTGGTTCGCGTTGTTGATCGGGAAGTGGACGCGCAGGCCCGAGTAGCCCGACGCGAGCGCCCTGGACGGCGGCTTGTTGTGGCCGTAGTCGAAGTTGGCGGTGTCGAACTTGATCTCGCGCGACGCGCCGTCGGCCGCGACCTCGTGGATCTTCACCGTCTCCGTGTTGACGAAGCCCGGGTGGAAGAACTGCACCTCGAACGGCAGCTTCTGGTCGCGCCACAGCGCGTGGTCGGGGCGGAAGCGGATGTCGCGGTACTGGTCGTAGGTCAGCGTGTCGCTGGCGGCGGCCGGCGCGACCGGCGCGGGCGCGACGGCGAAGGGCTTCTCGGCCAGCTGCCGGGCGCGCGCGCCGACGTCGTCAAACAGCGCCGCGCACGCCTGCGCGCTCGCGAGCGCGAGCGCGGCGCACGCGAGGGCGCAGCGCAGGGCGACAGAGGGGAAAGGGCGCTTTCGACGTCCTGGGATGTGCATGTACTGACGAGCTGGTAGGCAGGTGGTCTGCACTCCATTCGCAATGCACGTGCCAAGGCGAAAAAGCCTTGTGGATCAATCACTTGGAGGGGCCGTGCGGGGAAACCTTGCGGCGCGCTGTCGGAAAGTGTCGAAAAGCGCCGGAAAGCGTCGGGCTGCGGCGACGGTTGCGCCGCACAATCACCCAAGTTATTGATTCGAAAGGGATTTCTCTTGTCGCTAATCGGCGACAGGGGCGTCGCCCCGGAACAGCCCGGGCGTCAGGCCGTGCTTCTGCATCAGCCGGTAGAACTCGGTGCGGTTGCGGTCGGCCAGACGCGCGGCGTCGGCCACGTTGCCGTCGGTGATCTTGAGCAGGCCGACGAGATAGTCGCGCTCGAAGCGGGTGCGCGCCTCGGTGTAGCTGAGCACCTCCATGCTGGGCACGCGCAGCGCGCGCTGCACCAGCGCCAGCGGCACCAGCGGCGTGGTGGCCAGCGCGGTGACCTGCTCGACCACGTTGTGCAGCTGGCGCACGTTGCCGGGCCAGGACGCGGTCGTCAGCGCCTTCATCGCGTCCGGCGCGAAGCCGTTGACCTTGCGGCCGTACTTCAGCGCCAGGCGCGACAGGAAGTGCGAAGCCAGCAGCGGGATGTCCTCGCGCCGCTCGGCCAGCGTGGGCAGCGACAGCGAGACCACGTTGAGCCGGTAGTACAGGTCCTTGCGGAAGCTGCCGTCGATGATGGCCAGGTCGAGGTCGCGGTGCGTGGCCGACAGGATGCGCACGTCCACCGGCACCGCGTGGCTGGCGCCCACCGGCCGCACCAGGCGCTCCTGCAGCACGCGCAGCAGCTTGACCTGCAGCGCGACGGGCATGTCCCCGATCTCGTCGAGGAACAGCGTGCCGCCGTTGGCCGCCTGGAACAGGCCCGGGTGGTTGGCCACCGCCCCGGTGAACGCGCCCTTGACGTGGCCGAACAGCTCGGACTCGAGCAGGTTCTCGGGGATCGCGCCGCAGTTGACCGCCACGAACGGCGCGCTGGCGCGCGGGCTGGCGCGGTGGATGGCGCGCGCGACCAGCTCCTTGCCGCTGCCGCTCTCGCCGCGGATCAGCACGCTGGCGTCCGACGCCGCGACGAGCTTGGCCTCGGCCAGCACCTCGGCCATGCGGGTGGAGCGGCTGACGATCTCCGCGCGCCAGGCCTCGACCTCGCCGCCGTCGGCCGTGGCGTCGGCGGCGCCTTCCATCGCGAGCGCGTTGGCGATGACGTCCAGCAGCGCCTTGCCGTCGAACGGCTTGGTCAGGTACGTGAAGACGCCGCGCGACGTCGCCTCCACCGCGTCGGGGATGGTGCCGTGCGCGGTCAGCAGGATCACGGGCAGCGACGGGTGCTGCACGCGGATCGCGTCGAACAGCGCCAGGCCGTCCTTGCCCGGCAGCTGCACGTCGCTGAGCACCAGCTGCGGCCGCTCCATCGCGATCTTGACCAGCGCGGCCTCCGCCGACTCGGCCGCCGTGACGCGGTAGCCCGCGCCCGACAGCCGCATCGACAGCAGCTTGAGCAGGTCGGGGTCGTCGTCGACGACGAGGATGTGCGCGCCGCTGCTCATGGGGGCTACGGCTTGGGCGACGACGCCGCCGGCGCTTGGCGCGTGTTGAGGTTGCGCTCGATGGCCTTGAGCGCGTCGATCTTGGCGTTGGCGTCGTCGAGCCGGCGCTGGTTGTCGCGCTGGGCGTCGCGCAGCTGCTGCGCGCTGCGCTCCGCGGCGTCCTCCGCGCGCTTTTGCTCGCCGAGGCGGTAGGCCAGCAGCCGCGCCAGCGCCCGCCACGGGTCGGCCTGCGGGGTGTTGTTGCGCAGCACCTGGTCGAGCAGGCCCTGCGCGCGGCCGAGGTCGCCCGGGGCGTGGGTCATGCCGAGCGCGACGGCCTGGTCCATCTGCTGCTCGATCGTCGCGTTCTCGACGTTGCGCGCGGCCTCGGCGGTGAGGTCGGCGGTGTTGAGCGCGCTGAGGCGGTCCTCGGTCGCCAGCAGGTGGCGCGCGGCGACGTCGCGCGCTTCCAGCGGCGGGTCGCACTTGACGACGGGCGCCGGCGGCGGAGGCGGCGGTGGGGGTGGCGGCGGGGGCGGCGGCGTCACGCAGGCGGCCAGGCTCAGCGCCGCGCAGGCGGCGACGAGCGCGGCGCCGGCGCGGGCGAGCGGGGACGGGACGTCAGTCTTTGGCATGGGGAAGCTCGATTCGGAAATGGGCGCCGGGCCCGTCGGAAAGCAGGTCGACGCGGCCGCCGTGCGCCTGCACATATTCGCGCACGATGGACAGCCCGATGCCGGTGCCGCGCACGGCGCCCTCGGGCTGCACCTCGCCGCGGAAGAACGGCTCGAAGATGCGGTCACGGTCGGCCGGGGCAACCCCGGGACCCTGGTCGCGCAGGTCGATGCGCACCTTTCCGGGCGCGGCCGACAGCGCAATGGACAGCGTCCCGGCGACGGGGCTGAAGCGTATCGAATTGGACAACAGGTTGCCGAGCGCCGCCGAGAGCTTGTCGGCGTCGACCGCCAGCACGGGCGCCTCGCCGTCGAGCCTGATCGTGAGCTGGCGTGCCTGCCACTGCAGCCGCTGCTCCTCGACCAGCGCGTGCAGCAGCTGGCGCAGGTCGGTGTCGCTGCGGTCCAGGCGGCGCGCCTCGAACGCGGCGGCGTTGAAGCGCAGCAGGGCCTCGATCTGGCCCTGCAGCGCGGCGGTGTTGTGGTTGAGGATGCGCGCGATCTCGCGCTGGTCGGCCGTCAGCGGGCCGGCCACGCCGTCCTCCAGCAGCGCGACGCCCTCGCGCAGCGCGGCCAGCGGCGTCTTCAGCTCGTGCGAGGTGTAGCGCAGGAAGCGCGCCTTGTCCTCGTCGAGCTCCTTCAGGCGCAGCCGCAGCCATTCGAGGCGGTGGCCGAGCGAGCGCAGGTCGCTCGGGCCGCGGATGTCGACCGGGTGGTCCATGCGGTTCTCGCCCAGCCCGGCGATCGCGCGCTCCAGCGCCTTGAGCGGCCGCGTGAGCCAGACGCCGAACGCCAGCGCCAGCAGCGCGGCCAGCACGATGGCGCCCAGCACCTGCGTGCCGACCGACGCACGCCCGGCCTCCAGCTGCGCCTGCAGCGCGGCGCTGCGCTCGTCGTCGATGCGGCGCACGTCCTGGGCGATCTGGTCGTTGAGGCGATCGAGGGCGCGGAAGCGCTCGTCGAGCGCGTCCTGGCGCAGCTGGATGGCGGCCTTGGGGCCGTCGAGCTGCTCCTTGATCGGCGGCACCTGCGCCAGCCATTGGGCGGACAGCGCGGCCGGCAGGTCGTGGCTGCGCATCTCGCCCAGCAGGCGCGCGGCGTCGTCGGCGGCCTGCGTGAAGCCGCGCAGCAGCGACGGGTCGTCCAGCACGATGTACTGGCGCGCGCTGCGCTCCATCGACACGCGCAGGTCGGCCAGCTGGCGCGCGTCGGCCGTCAGCAGCAGCGCGCTGGCGGTGGCCACGCGGCTCTGCGCCATCACGCGCTCGAGCGTGAACAGCCCACCCAGCGACGCGGCCGCGAGCAGGCCCGCGATCAGCAGGAAGGCGGCGAGCAGGGTCTGCCGGAACGACAGGCGCAGGAGGTTGGACACGCGGGCGGCGATGGCGACGAGGCGAAGGGCGCATTGTCACGCGAGCGCGGTGTCCGCGGTTGCCGGGGCATTTCGGCGCCGCGCGGCGGGATGCCGGGCCGCCGGTCCGGCGATTCGTCGCATCGCGCGCCGCGGTGCGGGCCGGCGTCCCTAGAGTGCGGCCATCGCCTTCCGACGCCACGACGCCATGACCACCCTGTCCCTCGCCCGCCGGCCCTTCGTCGAGATCACGGATCTGCGCTTGCGCCTGTGGCCGGTGCTGCTGGCCGGCGCGCTGATGCAGGGCGTGCTGTGGCCGGCGCGCGAGCTGGCGCGCGCGATCGCGCATCGCCACGCCGATTTCTTCAACGGGCATGTCTGGGCCTTCGTCGGGCTGGCGATGGCGTTCCAGACGCTGGCCGGACTCGCCTGCATCGCCGTGATGCGGCGCGTGCTGCCCCGGGCGCCGACCTACCTGCGGTGGCCGGCGCGCGGACGCTCGCTCGTCGGCCTGGCGCTGGCGATCGGCGTCGGCATGGGCGTGCTGATGCTGGCGGCCGACTACTGGCCCCAGCTCGCCGCGCACCGCGCGCCCGCCGCCGACTACGGCAGGACGCCCGGCGGCATCGCGGGCTGGCTCGCCGTGATGGCCTGCTCGGGCCTGTGCGAGGAGCCGATCTTCCGCGGCCTGCTGGTGGGCCTGCTGACCGCGCTGGTGCCCGGCCGGCTGCGCGTCGGCCGCGTCGACCTGCCGGTGGCCGGCGTCCTCGTGGCGTTGCTGTTCGGCCTGGCGCACTACGAGTCGTTCCGGGTCGACCCGCTGCCGCTGGCGATCGCCCAGCAGCTCTACGCGTTCGCATTCGGGCTGGTCTACGTCTGGCTGATGGAGCGCTCGCGCAGTCTGCTGGCGGCCGTCGTCGCGCACGGCGTCGGCGACGCGGTCGAGGTGGGCGCGGTGGTCTGGCTGCAGGCCGCGTGGGGCGGTCATTGAGCAGCGGACCGACGCTGCGCAGGCGCGGAGATTGCTCCACCAAGTACGCGCCTGCTGCAGATCGACATCGCCCATGCCGTCCCGCTCCTGCATCGTCGTCGCCGACGACAACCACGACGCCGCCGACACCCTGGCCCAGCTGCTCGACCTGATGGGCTACGACGCCGTCGCGGTCTACGACGGCGAACAGGCGGTGCGGGCCTGCCACGCCCTGCATC
>DASQCX010000689.1:0-2003 GCA_035634455.1 Burkholderiaceae bacterium | reverse complement strand
GCGGTGATGCCGCAGTGCCTGGTCGAGAAAGCGACCGATCCCTCCGGCTACGTCTACACCGTCACCGCGCGCGGCTTCAGCGCCGACTTCACGGACGACCCGACGACCGGCGCCACGCGCAGCGGCTGCGCCGTGTGGCTGCAGGCGACCCTCTACGTCGACGTCGCGGCGTCCGCCGGCGCCGCGGTCGTGCGACGGCGCATGTGGCAGCGGCTGCTGACGCCGCCGTTCTGAATCCGTCTGCGTCGCGGCAACCCGGACTTCGCCATGCGACCGCGTCTCCTGCGCGCCATCCCGTGCCGCGCGCGCGCCACGCCGCGCGGCTTCTCGCTGATCGAGCTGCTGGTCGCGCTGGCGGCGATGTACATCCTGGCCGCGATCGCGCTGCCCGCGTTCTTCGAGCCGTTGGCGCGCGCCCGGCGTTCCGAGGTCCAGGCCGCGCTGCTGGAGGACGCCGGCTACATGCAGCACTACTACGCGTCGCACGACGCCTTCACCGGCACGCCGCCGCCGCAGCTGCCGTTCGCGCAGGCGCCGCGGCAGGGCGCCGCCGCCTACGTCATCGCCGTCGCCGTGCCGCCCGATGATCCGTCGTCGTTCACGCTGACCGCGACGCGCGTCGGCGCGATGTCCGCCGACCCCTGCGGCGACTTCACGCTCGACCACCTCGGCCGGCGCGATCTCGTGGCCGGCACGTTCGCGGCAGGACGCGATGCGGCGCGTTGCTGGCGCTGACGGCGCGGCGGAAACGGCGCGAACCCGGCGCGCGGCCGGGTTCGGGAGTGGATCAGATGTCCTTGATCAATCGACTGAACTCGTCGACATCCTCGAAGCTTCGATAGACCGACGCGAAGCGCACGTAGGCCACCTTGTCCAGGCGCTTCAGCTCGCGCATGACCAGCTCGCCGACGCGCGTGGACGGCACCTCGCGCGCGCCGGTGGCCATCAGCTTGTCCTGGATGCGCTCGATGGCGGCGTCGATCTGCTCGATGCTGACCTGGCGCTTGCGCAGCGCCAGCGTCATCGAGCCGCGCAGCTTGGCGGGCTCGAAGTCGACGCGGGCTCCGCTCTTCTTCACGATCGCGGGCAGCGCCATCTCGGCGCGCTCGTAGGTCGTGAAGCGCTTGTCGCACTTGAGGCAGCGGCGGCGCCGGCGGACGACGTCGCCCTCGTCCGATTCGCGGGTCTCGGCGACCTGCGTCTCGTCATGGCTGCAGTAGGGACAGCGCATGGGGCGGCGTCCTGGGCGATCAGCGGTAGACCGGGAAGTCGCGCGTCAGCGCCTCGACCTTGGCGCGCACGGCGGCCAGGCGGGCGGGGTCGTTGGGCGCGTCCAGCACGTCGGCGATCAGGTGGGCGGTGGCGCGCGCCTCTGCTTCCTTGAAGCCGCGCGTGGTCATGGCCGGCGTGCCCAGGCGGATGCCGCTGGTGACCATCGGCTTTTCCGGGTCGTTGGGGATCGCGTTCTTGTTGCAGGTCATGTGCGCCTCGCCCAGGATGCGTTCGGCGTCCTTGCCGGTGATGCCCTTGGCGCGCAGGTCGACCAGCATCACGTGGCTCTCGGTGCGGCCCGAGACGATGCGCAGGCCGCGCTCGATCAGCGTCTTGGCCAGCACGTCGGCGTTCTTGACGACCTGCTGCTGGTAGGCCTTGAAGCCAGGCTGCAGCGCCTCCTGGAACGCGACGGCCTTGCCGGCGATCACGTGCATCAGCGGGCCGCCCTGCAGGCCCGGGAAGATGGCCGAGTTGATCTGCTTGGCGAACGCGTCCTTCATCAGGATGATGCCGCCGCGCGGGCCGCGCAGGCTCTTGTGCGTGGTGGAGGTGACGACGTCGGCGTGCGGCACCGGGTTCGGGTAGACGCCCGCGGCGATCAGGCCGGCGTAGTGCGCCATGTCGACCATGAAGTAGGCACCGATCTCCTTGGCGATCTTGGCGAAGCGCTCGAAATCGATGCGCAGCGCGAAGGCCGAGGCGCCGGCGATGATGAGCTTGGGCTTGTG
>DASQCX010000688.1:0-5966 GCA_035634455.1 Burkholderiaceae bacterium | reverse complement strand
GGCACGCTCGCGTAGTAGTTGCGGAACAGCAGCGTCATCACCGGCATGCCGAACAGCGTGTGGATCAGCACCACGCCCGGCAGCGTGCCGAACAGGCCCATGCCGGCGAGCGCGCGGATCAGCGGGAACAGCATCACCTGGTAGGGGATGAAGGCCCCGGTCAGCAGCACGACGAAGAAGGCCTGCGCGCCGCGCGGCCGCCAGAACGACAGCGCATAGCCGTTGAGCGCGCCCAGCGCGATCGACAGGATCGTGCTGGGCACGACGATGGCCACCGAGTTCATGAAGCCGACGCGGATGCCGCCGCATGCCAGGCCCGTGCAGGCCGAGGTCCAGGCCTGCGCCCACGGCGCCAGCGTCACCTTCACGGGCCACGCGAACAGGTTGCCGAGGCGGATCTCGTCCATCGGCTTGATCGACGTCACGACCATCACGTACAGCGGCAGCAGGAACGCGAACGCCGCGGTGGCGAGGAAGACGTACAGCCCGACGCGCGCGGGCGCAGGCCAGCGCGGCCGGCGCGGCGCGGGCAGGGCGGTCGTCGCGGTCATGCAGCCGCCTCCGACGGGTCGCTCGCGCGCGCGGCGCGCCCGGCGCGGCGTGACGCGTGCGCGCGGGCGTGGAACCACGGCGCCAGCAGCGCCAGCACCGTCAGCAGCAGCACCGTCGACGCGGCCGACGCCAGCCCGATGTTGGCGCGCACCAGCAGGTTGTCGATGATGAACTTCGCCGGCACCTCGCTGGCCAGCCCCGGGCCGCCCTGCGTCATCGCGACGACGATGTCGAACACCTTGACCACGCTGACCGACAGCAGCACGAACGCCGTGCCGAACGACGGGCCCAGCATCGGCAGCACGATGCTGGCGTAGACGCGCCACTTCGGGATGCCGTCGATGCGCGCGGCCATCCACAGGCTCTCGTCGATGCCGCGCAGGCCGGCCAGCATCAGCGCCATCACGAGGCCGCAGGCCTGCCAGACGGCGGCCGCGACGATCGCGAGCATCACGGTCTCCTGGCGCACGATCCAGTCGAACGTGAAGGCCGGGAAGCCCCAGCCGCGCACGGTGGCCTGCAGCCCCAGCTCGGGGTTGAGCATCCATTGCCAGACCAGGCCGGTGGCGACGAAGGACATCGCATACGGGTACAGGAAGATCGTGCGCAGCAGCCCCTCGGCGCGCACCCGCTGGTCGATGGACACGGCCAGCAGGAAGCCGATGGCCAGGCAGCCGAGGATGAACAGCACGCCGAACAGCGCCATGTTCTGCAGCGAGATCATCCAGCGCTCGCTGTCGAACAGCCGCGCGTACTGCTTCAGGCCGACGAAGTCGGGCAGCGGCAGCGTGCGCGAGCTGCTGACCGAGATCCGCATCGACCACAGCACGCTGCCGACGTAGACCCACAGCACCGTCGCCACCATGGGCAGCAGCGCGGCCCAGGCGACGAGATGGCGCAGGAGAGGGCGGCGAGCGCGCACTCAGCCGTTCTTCAGCGCGGCGGCGATCGCCTTGGCGGCGTCGTCCACGGACTCGCTGGTGTTCCAGAACTTCGTGATGACGTCCTGCAGCGAGCCTTCGAGGTCCGGCGAGATCAGCATCTCGGGCGTGGGCAGCTGGCGCGAGGCGTCCTTCATGATCGCCACGCCCTGCTGCGCGCAGAGGTCCAGGCCCTTGACGTCGACGTCGGTGCGGATCGGGATCGAGCCCTTCCTGTTGGAGAAGGCGACCTGCGTGGCCGGCGCGGTGAACACCGTCGCCAGCAGCTGCTGCGACCGGACCTGCGCCGGGTCGGCGATCTTCGGGAACACGAACACGTCGCCCGCGACCAGGTACGGCGACTTCGCGCCGAAGCCGGGGAAGCAGCCGAATTCCCTGCCGGCGGTCATGTGCGCGGCGGCGAACTCGCCCTTGGCCCAGTCGCCCATGATCTGCACGCCGGCCTTGCCGGAGATCACCATCGCGGTGGCGTCGTTCCAGTTGCGGTTGGGCGAGCCGGCGTCGACGTAGTCGTGCAGCTTCCTGAACGAGGCCAGCAGCGCCTTGAACGGCGGCGTGGCGGGCAGGCTGGCGTCCTTGTCGCGGTACAGCCGCAGGTACATGTCGGGGCCGCCGACGTGCGCGAGCCACGCGTAGAACGTGATCTTCTCCTGCCACGGCTGGCCGCCGAAGGCCAGCGGCACCAGGCCGGCGGCCTTGAGCCGGTCGAGGTCGGCGAAGAACTCGGCGGCCGACTTCGGCTCGTCCTTGATGCCGGCCCTGGCGAACGCCGCCTTCGAGTACCAGAACCACGCCGGCATGTGGATGTCCACCGGCACGGCGTAGAAGTGGCCCTTGACCTTGATCGAGTTCAGGATCGGAGCGGGCAGGATCCGGTCCCAGTTGTTCTGCGCGGCGACGACGTCGACGTTGGCCAGCATGCCCTGGTCGATCAGGTCGAGGAACTGCCGCGACGTGTTGAACTGCGCCGCGGTGGGCGGCGTGCCGCCGACCATGCGGTTGACGGCCGCGGCGCGCGCCTGTTCGCCGCCCGCGATCGCCGCGTCGACCCAGGTGCCGCCCGCCTTCGCGTAGGCGCTGGCCAGTTCCTTGACGGCCGCGGACTCGCCGCCGGACGTCCACCAGTGCAGCACCTCGGCGCGGTTGGCCTGCGCGCGTGCCGCCGGGTGGACGCCCAGGGCCGCGCCGAACGCGCACGCGAACGCCAGCGCGAGGGCCGGGCGGGGGATCTTGCGGGTCATGCGTCGTCTCCTTGGCGGGCGTCCCGGGATGTTGTGTGGAACCGGTTCCAGAGGCGCGATTCTGCCCGGCGTGACCGCCGAGGACGTATCGGTGGAAACACCGAAGCCCCGGGGCGCGACTCCGGCGCCGGGTGCCGTTGCCGGCCGGGCCTCGGCCGCCGGCCGCGCCGGATCGCCTGCTCGACAGTCCGGCATTCGTTACGTTTCTTTCGTCGCGAAAAGCCAAGGTCGCGCAGGCCGTGGGCGATCATGACCGCTTGATTTCCGCTGCCTTGCCGCGCCATCCGCGCGCGGTACCGACCCGTGACGACGAGATTCCTGCCGCCCCGCCTTGCCTGCCCCGCCGGTTGCCCGAGGGGAGGGCGCCGCGCGTGATGAAGTACCTGCCCTTCGTCTCGGCCGAGCTCGGCGAGCCGATGCGCCGCGGCACGCGCTGGCAACGCATCGCGCTGTGGGGCGTGTGCTGCTGGTTCCTGCTGGCCGGTCTGGCGCACTTCGCGTTCACCGACTTCCAGGTGCGCCTGCTGCCGCCGCAGGTGCCGGACGCGCCCGACGTGGTGCTCGTCGTCGGCATCCTGGAGCTGCTGGGCGCATTCGGCCTGCTGCTGCCGTGGACGCGTCGCGTCGCGGGCTGGGGCCTGCTCCTGCTGACGCTGGCGCTGACGCCGGCGGTCTTCTGGGCGCTGCACGTCCACGACCAGTTCCAGGTCCCGGCCTGGCTGCTGTGGCTGCGCCTGCCGTTGCAGCTGCTGCTGCTGTGGCTGATCTGGTGGGGCAGCCGCTGGCGCGCGGTGCGGCGCTGGCATTGAGGCTCGCGCGCGTCACGCGCGCGAGGGCGTTCAGGTCAGCTCGTCGATGACCTTGCCGCCCTGCTTGACGACGTAGCTGCCGTAATTGGCCGCCGTGCTGGCGACGCTGCCGATGCCCGACAGCACGGCCTTGGCGCCGACGCCCACGTCCGTGGCCGCGGTGCCGACGTTGGTGACGGCGACCTCGGCGTCGTTGCCCAGCGTGGTGGCCAGATTCGTGACCGCCGACGCGCCCTGCGTCGCCACGCCCCAGACGTCGGCCATCGCGTTCTCGACGTGCACGATGCCGTGGCCGATCGCGGTGGCGGTGTCGACGATGCCCGTGCCCACGCCCTTGACGCCGTCGACGACCGCGTGCTCCAGGCCCTTGGCGACGTCGACGACGCCGGTGCCGATGGCCTTGGCGGTGTAGTACGCGGCCTCGCCGACGTCCTCGGCGCCGACCAGCAGCGCCTTGCCGACGAACTCGCCGGTGCTCTCCAGCGCGTGCAGCGCCTGCGTGCCGATCGAGACCTGGGTCTCGCTCGAGCGGCTGCCCGCCGCCGTGGGCACGGCGATCTTCTTGTCGGGCTGGGCGGCCGGCTTGGCCTTTCCTTTCGACACGGGAGTGGCGAAAGGGGCCAGCGCGCCACCGGACGAGCGGACTTGGGTCATGGTCGGACTCCGGTTTCGATGCCTGAATCCTAGGCGCCCGCCCGCCGGCGGAACGACCGATGAGCGCTGTAATCCCCCCGCTATATCAACGCTGACACACTCGAGCAAACTCCGGATAAGCGGCGCCGGGACGGCCATTTCGGCGCGGAGCCGGTGCCCGTCGCCCGGCAAGGTTGCGGTCGGAAGGGGTAATCTTGCGCCGCCGGCGTCGCGCCGCGGCGCCGATCCCCAACCAGAGGATGTGCCCATGCCAAAGACCCTGTCTCCGAAGAAAGCCGCGTCCGCCAAGGCCCGCCGCGGCGCCCCGATCGCCACGCCCAGCGACCTGGGCGCCCAGGCCACCCGGGACATCGCCGGCGCGCTCAACGCGATCCTGGCCGACGTCTTCGCGCTCTACCTGAAGACCAAGAACTTCCACTGGCACATGAGCGGGCCGCATTTCCGCGACTACCACCTCCTGCTGGACGACCAGGCCGACCAGATCTACGCCATGACCGACCCGATCGCCGAGCGCGTGCGCAAGGTCGGCGGCACCACGCTGCGCTCGATCGGCCACATCGCGCGGCTGCAGCGCGTGGCCGACAACGACGCCGATTTCGTGACCCCGCTGGACATGCTGGCCGAGCTGCAGCAGGACAACCAGCAGCTGGCCGCCGGCCTGCGCGCGGCGCACGGGGTCTGCGACGAGCACCACGACATCGCCAGCGCCAGCCTGATCGAGAACTGGATCGACGAGACCGAGCGCCGCGCCTGGTTCCTGTTCGAGGCCAGCCGCAACGCCGACACCGGCGGGCATTGAACGCGGCGCCCGGCGCGCTACGATGGGCACCATCCCACGGACACCGACGACGAGGAGCTTTCCATGAAGGGCGATCCCCAGGTCATCGCGCAGCTGCAGGCCCAGCTGAAGAACGAGCTGACCGCCATCAACCAGTACTTCGTGCACTACCGGATCTTCAAGCACTGGGGTTTCGACAAGATCGCGAAGAAGGAGTACGACGAGTCGATCGGCGAGATGAAGCACGCCGACCGCCTGATGGACCGCATCCTCATGCTCGACGGCCTGCCCAACCTGCAGGATCTGGGCAAGCTGATGATCGGCGAGACGCTGCTCGAGGCCCTGGAGTGCGACCTCAAGCTGGAGCGCGCGGCGCAGGCGACGATCAAGGACGGCATCGCCGCCTGCGAGCTCGCCCGCGACTACGTCTCGCGCGACCTGCTGCAGAAGATCCTCGACGACACGGAAGAGCATGTCGACTTCCTCGAGACGCAGCTGGACGTCGCGTCCAAGGTCGGCGAGCAGAACTACCTGCAGTCGATGATGGGCGAGATCGAGTAGGGCGCCCCGGCGTCCGCCCCGGAACGCGCGGACCCGGCCGCGCGTTTTTCATGGGGCCGGGCCCGGGCGGGGGGGCGGTGCCGGCCTGGCGCGGGAAGGGGATTGTTCTTGAGCTTGTGAATGCGAACGATTCGCGTTAGTATTGCATCACCGTCCCCGCTTCGGAACTGTCCGCATGTCGTCCACCGTCGCTTCCCCGTCCGCCGCCGTCCAGGAGATCGCCCTGTGATCGTCTGCGTCTGCCACCGGGTTTCCGACCGCGACATCGAGCGCGAGGCGCGCCACGGCTGCGCCTCGTTCGAGGAACTGCAGGACGAGCTGCGCGTCGCCACCGCTTGCGGCCGCTGCCACGACTGCGCCCGCGACACCTTCGACGCCGCCCGCACGTGCCGCCCGACGGCCGTCGAGGCGCTGGCCAACGCCGTCGCCC
>DASQCX010000687.1:0-1574 GCA_035634455.1 Burkholderiaceae bacterium | reverse complement strand
CGATTTCGCCCGGCGTCGCGCCCTTCTTCGTGTCGACGATCGCGATCACGGTCCCGTCGTCAAGCGCCAGCTCGCCGTGGTCGCCGGCCTGGCCGCCGCCGTGCGGGTAGAAGACGGTGCGATCGAGGTGCACGCCGCGCTCGTCGACGGCGGTGACGGCGGCGTCGCATTCGGTCAGCGCGGCGTCCTCGCGGAACAGTTCATCGGTCATCGCTCGCATCCTCGCCGTGTCGGTGTCAGAGCGTCACCGTGCCTTCGATGCACGCCGCCACGTCGCCGCCGATCCAGGTACCTTGCGCGTCGCGCGTCACATGGATGCGGCCGGCGCGGCCCAGTGCCGCGCCCTGCGCCGCGACGTAGCGCGCCGGCGCGCGGCCGCTGTCGATCAGCCAGCGCGCGATGTTGGCGTTGAGGCTGCCGGTGACCGGGTCTTCGTTGATGCCGATGGCCGCCGCGAAGAACCGGACTTCGAAATCGAGCTCAGCGCCCGCCGGATGGGCGCCGACCACGCCCACCTTGCCGAGGGATTTCAGCGCAGCGTGGTCCGGCGCCAGCGATCGCACGGTGGCGGCGTCCTTCAGCAGCAGCACGAGTTGCGGGAAGCCGTTGCTGAGCCACGCCGCGTCGCGCACGTCCGCAGGAGCCAGGCCGAGCGCCGCCTCGACGCGCGCCAGCAGCTCGCCGTCCACCCGCTCGACCGTGGTGGGCGGCGCCGCGAACGCGAGCCGGTCGCCGCGCCGCAGCGGCACCAGGCCGACGGTGCATTCCTGCAGCACGGAATCCGCACGCTTGGGCTGGCCGCCGGCCTTGAGCCACACGTGGCACGAACCGAGCGTCGGATGGCCCGCGAACGGCAGCTCGCCGCCCGGCGTGAAGATGCGCACGCGGTAGTCGGCCTCGGGGTGCGTCGGCGGCAGCAGGAAAGTCGTCTCGGACAGGTTGGTCCAGCGCGCGAACGCGGCCATGCGCTCGTCGCTCAGGCCCGTGCCGTCGTGCACGACGGCCAGCGGGTTGCCCAGCAGCGCGGTCGCCGTGAAGACGTCGACCTGGCTGAAGCCGCGCTGGCGCGGCATGTCGTCGGTGTTCATGCCGGCCATCTTGTCGCTCAGGCCGACGGCTGCGACGCGAGATGCGCCTTGATGACGTTGCCCAGCTTGCCCACCGCGTCCGCGATGTCGGCCGGCGACAGCGTCACGAAGGACAGGCGCATCGTGCGCAGGTCCGGCTCGTTGGCGTAGAACGCGGCGCCCGGCACGTAGGCGACGCCGGCCTCGACCGCCTTGGGCAGCAGCGCCATCGCGTCGCAGCCTGCGGGCAGGCGCAGCCAGAAGAACATGCCGCCGCTGGGCTTGCGCCATTCGCAGCCGGCCGGCATCGAGGCCTTGAGCGCGGCGTCCATCGCGTCGCGCTGCGTGCGGTAGCGGTCGCGGATCGTCGGGATGTGCTGCTCCAGGAAGCCGTTCTTGATGACCTCGTGCACCACGCGCTGGCTGAACGAGCCGGTGTGCAGGTCGGCCGCCTGCTTGGACTGCAGCAGCTTCGGGTAAAGCGCGGGCGGGCACACCATGAAGCCC
>DASQCX010000686.1:0-3647 GCA_035634455.1 Burkholderiaceae bacterium | reverse complement strand
CCGCGCGGGGGCGGCGTCGTCGTGGCGCACCAGCACGTCGGCCAGGCCGGTGGACAGGAAGTGATCCTCGATGGCCGCCAGGCGCGCGGGCGACTCCGGGTGGCCGGGGCCCATGTCGTGGCGGCGGCAATCGGGGTGGGTGAAGAAGGCGGTCGACATCATCGGCCTCCCGCTCGCCCGGCCGGTGCGACCGCCTGTCTCGAATGCCTGTTGTCCGTCATCGTCCGTCCGCCCGCGTGCCCGCGTTGTCCCCGCCGTTCGGCTATCGTTGAGTCATGACCTCATCGCTGCAAGCGCGTCTGACAAGGCTGCAAGGCCAGATTAGCACGATCATCGTCGGCAAGCCGGCCCAGATCGACGACTCCATCGCCTGCCTGCTGGCCGGCGGCCACCTCCTGATCGAGGACGTCCCCGGCGTCGGCAAGACCACCCTCGCCCACGTGCTGGCCGTCTCCCTGGGCCTGAGCTTCTCGCGCGTGCAGTTCACCGCCGACCTGATGCCCAGCGACCTGGTGGGCGTCAGCGTCTACGAGCGCAGCAACGAGAGCTTCGCCTTCCACCCCGGCCCGGTGTTCGCCCAGGTGCTGCTGGCCGACGAGATCAACCGCGCCGGCCCGAAGACGCAGAGCGCGCTGCTGGAGGCGATGGAGGAGCAGCAGGTCAGCGTCGACGGCCGGACGCGCCCGCTGCCGCAGCCCTTCTTCGTGATCGCCACGCAGAACCCCGGCGACCAGCTGGGCACCTACGCGCTGCCTGAGTCGCAGCTGGACCGCTTCCTGATGTGCATCACGCTCGGCTACCCGGACGCGAGGTCCGAGCGCGAGCTGCTGGCCGGCCAGGATCGCCGCGAGGCCGTCGCGAGGCTGGCGCCGGTGATGACGCCGGCCGAGCTGATCGAGGCGATGGCGGCGGTGCGCCGCGTGCACGTGTCGGACTCGCTGCTGGACTACCTGCAGGCGCTGATCGCGGCCACGCGCTCGGGCCACTGGTTCGGCGAAGGCCTGTCGCCGCGCGCCGGCATCGGCGTGCTGCGGCTGGCGCGCGCCCGCGCGCTGCTGGCCGGGCGCGACTTCGTGAGCCCCGACGACCTCCA
Source organism: Burkholderiaceae bacterium (assembly GCA_035634455.1). Lineage (GTDB taxonomy): Bacteria > Pseudomonadota > Gammaproteobacteria > Burkholderiales > Burkholderiaceae_C > Scleromatobacter. The sequence goes on along the minus strand of DASQCX010000686.1, from coordinate 2,554 downwards.
GGCCATCCTGCCGCAGGCCATCGCGCACCGCCTGATCCCCGTGCCCGGCGCCGGCCGCGGCCGGCGCGAGCAGGTGCGCGCGATGATCGAGTCGGTCGCCCTGCCCTGACCATGGCCGATGCCGCGGCCCCGATCACCCGCCCGTCGATCCTCGATCCACGGGCCCGCTGGCGCGCCTGGTGGGACGGCAAGCGCCTGCCGCGCGAGAGCCAGACGCTGACCCAGCGCAACATCTACATCGTGCCCTCGCGCGCGGGGCTCATGTTCGGCCTCGTGCTGCTGCTGTTGCTGCTGGTGTCGATCAACTACCAGCTGAGCCTGGGCTTCGCGCTGACCTTCCTGCTGGCCGGCAGCGCGGCGGCGTCGATCCAGATGACCCACGGCAGCCTGCGCGGCCTGACGCTGCACCTGAAACCGCTGGTGCCGGCGTTCGACGGCGAGGCCGCGGTGCTGGAGGTGGTCGTCACCAACCCCGGCGCGGCGCGGCTGGGCCTGGGCTTCGGGCTGGACCTCGGCGCGCGTCCGATCCCGCTGGCCTATGCGGAGATCCCCGAGCAGGGCCAGGCCTCGGTGCACCTGAGCTGGCTCGCGCCGCACCGCGGGCTGCACGCGCTGCCGGTGGTGCGCGTGGAGTCGCGCTACCCGTTCGGCCTGTTCCGCGCCTGGACGATCTGGCGCCCCGCCGGCCAGCAGTGGATCTATCCACGCCCCGAGTCGCCGACGCCGCCGTGGCCGCTGGCCGAGGCCGCGCAGGGCGACGACAGGCCCGCCGCGCGCAGCGGCGCCGGCACCGAGTTCGAGGGCGTGCGCGCCTACCGCCGCGGCGACACGCTGCGCCAGGTCGTCTGGAAGAAGGCCGCGCGCACCGGCGAGCTGATCAGCCGCGAGACGGCCGGCGCCGTGCAGCGCGAGCTGCTGCTGCAGTGGCAGCAGGCGCAGGGGCTGGACACCGAGGCCCGGCTGTCGCGCCTGGCCGCGTGGGTCGTCGCCGCCGACGCCGCCGGCCACAGCTGGGGACTGAGCGTGCCCGGCACCGAGCTCGCGCCGGACAACGGCAGCGCGCATCGCCACGCGGCGCTGCGCGCCCTGGCCAGCCTGTGAGCGCCATGACCGCCCACGACATCGCCGTCGACCAGGCCGCCACGCTCGCGCACGCGCGCTGGCGCGCCCCCTCGCGCGAGGCGCGCGACACGCTGTTCATGGTGGCGCTGATCGGCTGGACGATCCTGCCGCACCTGGCGCACCTGCCGCTGTGGGTGTCGGGCCTGTCGGCCGTCGTGCTGGGCTGGCGCGCGTGGCTCGCGTGGCGGCAGGCGCCGTTGCCCGGGCGCATGGCGGTGCTGGGCTTGCTGGGCCTGGCCGCGGTGCTCACGTTCACCGCCGAGAAGACGCTGGTCAGCAAGGACGCCGGCGTCACGCTGCTGGTGGTGCTGATGGGCCTGAAGACGCTGGAGCTGCGCGCGCGGCGCGACGCGCTGGTCGTGTTCTTCCTCGGCTTCTTCCTGGTGCTGACCACCTTCCTGTACTCGCAGACGCTGCTCACCGCGCTCGGCACCGCCATCTCGGTGTGGGGCTGGCTCACGGCGCTGACGCTGGCGCACATCCCCGCCGGCCGGCCCACGATCGGCCAGGCCGCGGGGCTGGCCGGGCGCGCCGCGCTGATCGGCACGCCGGTGATGGTGGCGCTGTTCCTGCTGTTCCCGCGCATCGGGCCGCTGTGGCCGGCGGCCGGCACGGGCAGTCGCACGGGGCTGTCCGACCACCTCGAGCTGGGCAACGTCGCCGATCTCGCCAACGACGACAGCATCGCCTTCCGCGTGCGCTTCGACGGCCGCCCGCCGGCCGAGTCGCAGCTGTATTTCCGCGGCCCGGTGCTGACCGACTCGGACGGCCGCGAGTGGCATGCGCAGTCGCTGCTGGACGGCCGCTCGCGCCGGGCGGAGATGCCGCGCAAGCTCACCGTCGAGGAACGCGGCCGGCCCACGCCCTACGAGATGACGCTGGAGCCGACGCAGCTCACCTGGCTGCCGCTGCTGGAGGTGACGCCGCCGCAGTCCAGCGCCGGCGCCGCCGATCCGGCGCAAGGCGTGCAGGTGCTGGACGGCAGCGAGGTGCGGCCGCTGGCCGACCTGGACCTGCAATGGCGCACGCGGCGCCCGATCACGCAGCGCGTGCGGCTGCGCGCCGTCGCCGGCCTGGACGACCGCATCGTCGGCGCCACGCCGGCCGAGCTGCGCGAGAACCTGCGCCTGGCGCCGGGCTTCTTCCCGCGCACCCGCGCCTGGGCCCGGCAGTGGCTGCGCGATCACCCGGGGCGCGCCGGGCAGCCGGCGGATCCAGACGCGCTCGTCGAGAGCCTGTACCGCTACATCGGAACGGGCGGCTTCACTTACACGCTGTCGCCCGGGACCTACGACGGCGACCCGGTCGACGAGTTCTGGCTGGATCGCAAGGTCGGCTTCTGCGAGCACTTCGCGACGTCCCTCGTCGTGGTGCTGCGGTCCATGGGCATCCCGGCGCGGCTGGTCACCGGCTACCAGGGCTCCGATCCGCA
>DASQCX010000685.1:0-15360 GCA_035634455.1 Burkholderiaceae bacterium | reverse complement strand
ACAGCAGGGATTGCTGGTTGCGCTTCGGACGCTTGTCCTTGGAAAAACGAGACTTCGGCGGGGGCATGTTGATGACCTCTGAAATGTGTTCCGAACGATTGGAAGGGGTGACGAGCTGTCAGGCGTCGACCTCGGTGACGTGGAAGACAAGGCCCTTCGCGTTGCGCGAGGGAGCGAGGAATCCGGCGTAGCTGGCGACCTGTCCCAGGGGAAGGGTCGCGACCTTGCGCGTGATCTCGCCGATCGCCACCGCACGGATCGTCAGGACGACCTTGCGCGGCTGCTTGTCTTCGACCACCTCGGAATCGTGCTTCAGGCTCAGGTCGAGCGCTGGAAGTCCGGCCGGGGTGTACCGGGTCGCACCGCGTTCCACCAGCTCGGCAGAGAGAATCAGGCGATTCATCGCTGCTCAGCGGCGGGGCGCGGGGTTTGCCTTCAGGCCGTCGCCTCCTGCGACGATGCCGACTTGCGGGCTTCTTCCTTCTCCACGGCCTTCATCATGACGGACGGGGCGGTGTCGGCCTTGTCGCGCAGCACGGTGAGGTGGCGCAGGACGGCATCGTTGAAGCGGAAGCCGGTTTCCAGTTCGGCCAGGGCTTCCTTGCCGCACTCGATGTTGAGGCAGATGTAGTGAGCCTTGGCGAGCTTCTGGATCGTGTAGGCCAGCTGGCGGCGGCCCCAGTCTTCCAGTCGGACCACCTTGCCACCGGAGTTGGTGACGAGGGCCTTGTAGCGTTCCAGCATGGCCGGAACCTGTTCGCTTTGATCCGGGTGGATCAGCAGAACGATCTCATAGTGACGCATGAACACTCCTTGTGGATTTCCAGCCAGGCTGGAATGAAGCCGCCCCGACAGCGTCAACTAGAAGGCTGCGACGTCCGGAATGACGCGGCAGCCACGGGTGCGGCAAGGAAAGCCGATCATTATGGCACAAACGGCTCCGCGAGGGAGCCGTTCGTGAGGCGAAACAGCGAAACCGGCCTGCTGTCGAGCAGGCCGGGGCCGATTTCGGCTTATTTCCGGGATGCCAGGGCGGTCCAGGTGTCGACCACCGTGTCCGGGTTCAGCGAGATCGACACGATGCCCTCGTCGGCCAGCCAGGCCGCGAAGTCCGGGTGGTCGCTGGGGCCCTGGCCGCAGATGCCGATGTACTTGCCGGTGGCGCGGCAGGCGTTGATGGCGCGCGAGATCATCGCCTTGACGGCCGGGTCGCGCTCGTCGAAGTCCTCGGCGAGCTGCTCCAGGCCGGAGTCGCGGTCCAGGCCCAGGGTCAGCTGCGTCAGGTCGTTGGAGCCGATGGACATGCCGTCGAAGTGCTGCAGGAACTGGTCGGCCAGGATGGCGTTGCTGGGCACCTCGCACATCATGATCACGCGCAGGCCGTCGACGCCGCGCTTGAGGCCACGCTCGGCCAGCATCGTCACCACGCGCTCGGCCTGGCGCACCGTGCGCACGAACGGCACCATGATCTCGACGTTGGTCAGGCCCATGTCGTGGCGCACGCGGCGCAGCGCCTCGCACTCCATCGCGAAGGCGTCGCTGAACTCGCCGCTGATGTAGCGCGACGCGCCGCGGAAGCCCAGCATCGGGTTTTCCTCGTCCGGCTCGTAGCGCGAGCCGCCGATCAGCTTCTTGTACTCGTTGGACTTGAAGTCCGACAGGCGCACGATGACCGGCTTGGGCCAGAACGCGGCGGCGATGGTGGCGATGCCCTCGGCAAGCTTGTCGACGTAGAACGCGCGCGGCGAGGCGTGGCCGCGGGCCACCGACTCGACGGCCTTCTTCAGGTCGACGTCGATGTTCGGGTAGTCGAGGATCGCCTTCGGGTGGACGCCGATGTTGTTGTTGATGATGAACTCGAGGCGCGCCAGGCCGACGCCGGAGTTGGGCAGCTGCGAGAAGTTGAACGCCAGCTGCGGGTTGCCCACGTTCATCATGATCTTGATGGCGCTGTAGGGCATCTCGCCGCGCACGACCTCGCTGACTTCCGTCTCCAGCAGGCCGTCGTAGACGTAGCCGGTGTCGCCTTCCGAGCACACCACCGTCACCAGCGCGCCGTCGTGCAGCACGTCGGTGGCGTCGCCGCAGCCGACCACGGCCGGGATGCCCAGCTCGCGCGCGATGATGGCGGCGTGGCAGGTGCGGCCGCCGCGGTTGGTGACAATCGCGCCGGCGCGCTTCATCACCGGCTCCCAGTTCGGGTCGGTCATGTCGGCGACCAGCACGTCGCCCGGCTGGACCTGGTCCATCTCGGAGACGTTGCGGCACACGCGCACGGGGCCGGTGCCGATCTTCTGGCCGATCGCGCGGCCTTCCACCATCACCGTGCCCGAGCCCTTGAGCTTGTAGCGGTGCTCGGCCTGGCCGGCGGCGTTGCTCTTGACCGTCTCCGGACGCGCCTGGAGGATGTACAGCAGGCCGTCGCCGCCGTCCTTGCCCCACTCGATGTCCATCGGGCGGCCGTAGTGCTTCTCGATGATCACCGCGTACTTCGCGAGCTCGATCACGTCGGCGTCGTTGAGCGAGTAGCGGTTGCGCTGCTCGGGCGGGGTGTCGACGGTGCGCACCAGCTTGCCGTCCCTGGCCTTTTCCTCGGCCGAGGCGAACTCCATGCGAATCAGCTTGGAGCCCAGCGTGCGGCGGATGATGGGGAACTTGCCCGCGGCCAGCGCCGGCTTGTGGACGTAGAACTCGTCGGGGTTGACGGCGCCCTGCACCACCGTCTCGCCCAGGCCGTAGCTGGCGGTGATGAAGACGACGTCGGTGAAGCCGCTCTCGGTGTCGAGCGTGAACATGACGCCGGCGGCGCCCAGGTCGGAGCGCACCATGCGCTGCACGCCGGCCGACAGCGCCACGTCGGCGTCGGCATAGCCCTTGTGCACGCGATAGCTGATCGCGCGGTCGTTGTACAGCGACGCGAAGACCTCGCGCATCTTGTGCAGGACGGCGTCGATGCCGACGACGTTCAGGAAGGTCTCCTGCTGGCCGGCGAACGAGGCGTCGGGCATGTCCTCGGCCGTGGCCGACGAGCGCACCGCGAACGAGGCGTTCGGGTCGCTGGCCGACAGGCGCGCGAATTCCTCGCGCACGCCCTTTTCCAGTTCCGGCGGGAACGGCGCGTCCTCGATCCACTGGCGGATCTGGCTGCCGGCCTCGGCCAGCGCGCGCACGTCGTCGGTGTCGAGCGACTTCAGGCGCGCGGCGATGCGCTCCGTCAGGCCGCCGAACTTCAGGAACTCGCGGAACGCGTGCGCCGTCGTCGCGAAGCCGCCCGGGACGCGGACGCCGGTGGCGGCCAGCTGGCTGATCATCTCGCCGAGGCTGGCGTTCTTGCCGCCGACGACGTCGACGTCGGTCATCCTCAGTTCTTCGAACGGGACTACCAGTCGGGAGGCCAGTGCGGGGTTGGACATGAAAAAACTCCTTGAAGATGAAAAACCGGGCTCCGGCCGTCCACGCGCGCGCTGGGCTCGCGGAACCAGGCATGCACGTCGACCCCGTGTTGTTCGAGTTGTGGGTCGCGGCGGGCCATGGAAACGGGACGTCCGGAAAGATTTATGGTGCAGTTGACCGGGATTCTACGGAGGATCTGCCTATCATCGGGTAGGACAGATGCCCTAACGCCGCTGCGGCCCCCTTGACAAATGCCCAATCGCACCGTTTTCTTCATCTCCGACGGCACCGGCATCACCGCCGAGACCTTCGGCAGCTCGATCCTGGCCCAGTTCCCGGGCAAGCCGCGCAAGGTCCGGCGGCCGTTCATCGACACGGTCGCCAAGGCGCGCTCGGTGGTCGAGGAGATCAACCGCACGGCGGAACTGGAAGGCACCAGGCCCGTCGTCTTCCTGACCATGGCCACCGAGGACGTGCGCGAGGCCATCGTGGCCCCGGGCTGCGCGGGCGTCGTGATGGACATGTTTCGCACCTTCATCGAGCCGCTGGAGGCCGAGTTCGGGATGAAGTCCAACCACCGGGTCGGGCGCTTCTCGGACGCCGCCAAGAGCGAGGAATACAACGAGCGCATCGAGGCGATCAACTACTCGCTGGCGCATGACGACGGCCAGTCGGCCAAGAACCTGGCCTCGGCCGACGTGATCCTGGTGGGCGTCAGCCGCTGCGGCAAGACGCCGACGACGCTGTACCTGGCGATGCAGCACGGCATCAAGGCCGCCAACTATCCGCTGATCCCGGAGGATTTCGAGCGCGGCCAGTTCCCGTCCACGCTGACGCCCTACAAGTCCAAGTGCTTCGGCCTGACCATCGACCCGGAGCGCCTCACGCAGATCCGCAACGAGCGCCGCCCCAACAGCAAGTACGCGGCGCTGGACAACTGCCGCTACGAGGTGCGCGAAGCCGAGAGCATGATGAAGCGCAACGGCATCTCGTGGCTGTCGTCCACGCACAAGTCGATCGAGGAGATCGCCGCGACCATCCTGCGCGACATCAGGCCGGACAAGCTCGTTTACTGAGCCCTTGCGGCACGGGATCGCGCCCCGGCCCGTTCAGCAAGCGCGCTGCCGGGCCGATTCGTACAGGCACATCGCCGCGGCCGCCGCGACGTTGAGCGACTCCTCGCCGCCCGGCTGGGCGATGCGCACCCGCAACGTGCAGGCCGCCGTCACGGCGTCGCTCATGCCCTGCCCTTCGTGGCCGAACACCCAGGCCAGCGGGCGCGGCAGCGTCGTCTCGTGCAGCCAGCGCGCGTCGCGCAGGTGCGTGCCGACGACGGGCAGGCCGAGCGCGGCAACGTCCTCGATCGCGGCGCCCTCGACCAGCGTCAGCCCGAAGTGCGCGCCCATGCCGGCGCGCAGCACCTTGGGCGACCACAGCGCGACGCTGCCCTTGAGCGCGACGACCTGCGCGAAGCCCATCGCCGACGCCGTGCGCAGGATGCTGCCGACGTTGCCGGGATCCTGCAGGCGGTCGAGCACGACGGTGTCGCGGCCCGGCTGCGGCACGGTGGCCGTGTCGGCCTCGATCAGGAAGCCGATCGGCGCCGGCGACTCCAGGCCGCTCAGCTCGCGCATCAGCGCATCGGGGATGCACACGACCTCGGGCGCGCTGCGCGCCAGCGCCTCGAGCGCCGGCCTGGCCCAGGCCGATTCGGTGACGATGGCGCGCACCGGCATCCGGCCGCGCTCCAGCAGCGCGCGGCACAGGTGGTCGCCCTCCAGCCAGACGCGGCCCAGCTTGCGATAGGCCGCCGGCTCGGCGAGCAGCCGGCGCAGATCCTTGAACAGGTCGTTGTGGCGCGAGCTGACCTGGCGGACGATGGTCATGCGTGCATCACTCGACACAGGCGCGGCGCAGCGCGGCCAGCCGCACCGGCTCGAACGAGCGCCGGTGCCACTCGCACGGCCCGTGCTCGTCCAGCGCCGCCAGATGCGCCGCGGTGCCGTAGCCCTTGTGCGCGGCGAAGCCGTACTGCGGCCAGCGCTGCTCGAGCTCGACGCACAGGCGGTCGCGCGTGACCTTGGCGAGGATGGACGCCGCGGCGATGGACGCGACCTTGGCATCGCCGCCGACGATCGCCTCGGCGCGGATGCGGATCGTGGGCAGCCGGTTGCCGTCCACCAGCACCTTGTGCGGCGGCAGGCGCAGGCCCTCGACGGCGCGCTTCATCGCCAGCATCGTGGCGTGCAGGATGTTGAGCTCGTCGATCTCGGCGACGCTGGCCTCGGCGACGCAGAAGGCGAGCGCCTTGGCGCGGATCTCGTCGAACAGGCGGTCGCGCTGCAGCGCCGTCAGCTGCTTGGAGTCGTTCAGGCCCTTGATGCGCTGCATGTCGTCGAGGATGACCGCCGCGGCCACGACCGGGCCGGCCAGCGGCCCGCGGCCGGCCTCGTCGACACCCGCGACCAGGCCTTCGTCGGCGTCGAAACGCAGCGCGATCTGTTCAGGCTTGGACAACTTGCGCGATGGCATCGGCGGACAGCCGCACCGTGTCGCGGCGCAGCAGGTGGTGCAGTTCGTTGAAGCGGACGTGCAGCGCCGCGCGGCGCGGCTCGTCGTCCAGCCACGCGATTGTCGCTCGCGCGAGCGCCTCCGGGGTGGCGTCGTCCTGCAGCAGTTCCGGCACGACGAATTCGCGGCACAGCACGTTGGGCAGCCCGACCCAGGGCTGCAGGCGCAGGCGCTTCATGCGCTGCGCGTTGAGCCAGCCGACGACGTAGGTGACGACCATCGGACGCTTGTACAGCGCCGCCTCCAGCGTGGCGGTGCCGCTGGCCACGACGGTGACGTCGCAGGCGGCCAGCGCCTCGTGCGAGCGGCCGTCGAGCAGGTCGACCGGCACGCCGGGCGCGTGACGCAGCAGCAGCGGTTCGACCAGCGCGCGCATGCCCGGCGCCACCGGCAGCACGAAGCGCAGCCCGGGGCGCTGGCGATGCAGGATCGCCGCCGCCGCGAGCACGCGCGGCGCGATCAGCTTGATCTCGGAGCGCCGGCTGCCCGGCAGCAGCGCCACCACCTGCGCCGTGTCGGGCAGGTTCAGCGCCTTGCGCGCGGCGGCGCGGTCGGGCTCCAGCGGGATCACCTGCGCCAGCGGATGGCCGACATAGGTCGCGCCGATGCCGTGCGCGCGCAGCAGCTCGGGCTCGAACGGGAACAGGCACAGCACGTGGTCGGCGGACGCCTTGATCGTGCTCACGCGCTCCGGGCGCCAGGCCCAGATCGACGGGCAGACGAAGTGCACGGTCCGGAGGCCGGCCTCGCGCAGCCGCTTCTCCAGGCCGAAGTTGAAGTCGGGCGCATCGACGCCGACGAACGCGTCGGGCCGCTGCGCGATCAGGCGGTCGCCGAGCGCGTTGCGGATGCCGACCAGCTCGCGGTAGTTCAGCAGCACGTCGACATAGCCGAACAGCGACAGCTTCTCGGCCGGCCACCACGCGTCGAAGCCGAGGCCGATCATGCGCGGGCCGCCGATGCCGGCCGCCGACAGCGCGGGCCAGCGCTCCTTGAGTCCCTGCAGCAGCAGGCTGGCCAGCAGGTCGCCCGAGGTCTCGCCGGCGACCATGCCCAGGCGCAGGACGGGCGCTTGCGCGGGCTCTGGCGGCGCAGGTTCCGGGTTCATCGGGACCGGGTCAGCGGACCAGGCCGCGCGTGGCCGACGCGATGAAGTCCAGCATCGTGGCGATGTCGCCGTCGACGCGCGCGTCGGCGCCGCGCATCGCCTCGATCTCCGCCCTGGCCAGCTCCAGCGTCTGGCTCTTGCGGTACAGCGCCTTGTGCATGGCGCGGATGGCGGTCACCTGCTCGGCGGTGAAGTCGCGCCGCTTCAGCCCGGTCAGGTTGACCGCGCGCAGCGCCAGCGGGTTGCCCTCGGCCACCATGAACGGCGGCACGTCCTGCGCCACGTGGGCCTGGAAGCCGATCATCGCGTGGGCGCCGATGTGGACGAACTGGTGCACGCCCGACAGCCCGCCGATCACGGCCCAGTCGCCGACATGCACGTGGCCCGCCAGCGTGACGCCGTTGGCCAGCACGGTGCGGTCGCCCAGGCGCACGTCGTGGGCGATGTGCACGTAGGCCATGATCCAGTTGTCGGAGCCGACGCGCGTGACGCCCTCCTCCTTGTGCGTGCCCGTGTTGAGCGTGCAGAACTCGCGGATCGTGTTGCGGTCGCCGATGCGCAGCTCGGTGAGCTCGCCCTTGTGGCTCATGTCCTGCGGCATCGCGCCGATGGAGCCGAACTGGTAGAACGTGTTGTCGCGGCCGATGGTGGTGCGGCCCTCGATCACGCAGTGCGGGCCGACCTTGGTGCCGGCGCCGATGCGCACGTGCGGGCCGACGAGGGCGTACGGGCCGACGCTGACCGTCGAGTCGAGCTCGGCGGCCGGGTCGACGATCGCGGTCGGATGGATGAGGCTCATGGACACTCCCGGCCGCGCGTTCAGGCGTCGACCGCCCGCACGGTGCACATCAGCTCGGCCTCGACGGCCAGCTCGCCGTCGACGGTGGCGCGCGTCGAGTACTTGTAGATGTTGGCCTTCTTGCGCTCGATCTTCGACTCGAGGATCAGCTGGTCGCCCGGCTCGACCACGCGCTTGAAGCGCGCGCCGTCGATGCCCGCGAAGTAGTACAGGCGCGAGCCGTCGGCGACCTCGCCCTCGGACGCGAACGACAGCAGCGCCGAGGCCTGCGCAAGCGCCTCCAGCATCAGCACGCCCGGCATCACCGGGCGGTTCGGGAAGTGCCCGTTGAAGAACGGCTCGTTGATGGACACGTTCTTCAGCGCCTTGATGCGCACGTCCTTCTCGAGCTCGACGACGCGGTCGACCAGCAGGAACGGGTAGCGGTGCGGCAGCTTCTTGATGATCTGGTGGATGTCCATCAGCATGGCAGTCTCAATCTTTCTTTTGCGCCTTCTCCAGGGCGCGCACGCGCTCCCGGAGGGCATACAGGTTGCGCAGCGTGACTGCGTTCTTTTCCCAGCTGGCGTGCTCGTCGACCGGGAAGATCGCCGTGTAGACGCCCTTCTTGCGGAGCGAGTGCATCACCATCGTGGAGGCCGACACGGTGACGCCGTCGGCGATCTCGATGTGGCCCTGGATCATCGCGGCGCCGCCGATCATGACGTTGCGGCCCACCCTGGTCGAGCCGGCGATGCCCACGCAGGCCGCCATCACCGTGTGCGCGCCGATGTGGCAGTTGTGGCCGATCTGGATCTGGTTGTCGAGCTTGACGCCGTCCTCGAGCACGGTGTCCTCGAGCGCGCCGCGGTCGACGCAGGTGTTGGCGCCGATGTCCACGTCGTTGCCGATGCGCACGCCGCCCAGTTGCTCGATGCGCTCCCAGCGGCGCTGCGTCGGCGCGATGCCGAAGCCGTCGGCGCCGATGACCGCGCCGCTCTGGAACACGCAGCGCTCGCCCACCGTGCAGCCGGCGGCGATCGTGACGCGCGGGTGCATCAGGCTGTCGGCGCCCACGCGCGAGCCGGCGCCGACGACGCAGTGCGCGCCGAGCTGCACCCGTTCGCCGATGACGGCGCCCGCCTCCACGACCGCGTGCGGCCCGATGCTGGCGCTGGCCGCGACGACGGCGCCGGGCGCGATCCAGGCGGTCGGATGCGCGCCGGCGGGCGGCGCCGGGCGCAGGCGCTTCGCCCACCACTGGGTCAGGCGCGCGAAGTACAGGTAGGGATCGTCGGTGACGACGAGGCTGCGGCCGGCGGGCGCGGCGGCGACGAGCGCGGGAGCGACCACGATGGCCCCGGCCAGGCTGGCCTCGAGCGCCTTCTGCAGCCGCGCCTGCGCCACGAAGGTGATGGCATCGCCGCCCGCCGACTCCAGCGGGGCGATGCGTGCGATCTCGTGCGCGGGGTCGCCCCGCAGTTCTCCGCCCAGCGCCGCAACGATCTCACCCAGGCGAACTGAGTTCATGTCGCGGTGTCCGAAAACTTACTTGCCGGCGTTCAGCGCGTCGATGACCTTCTTCGTCAGGTCGACGCGGGCGCTGGTGTAGATGACCGGATCCTGCAGGATCAGGTCGTAGTGCTCGGTGTCGCCGATCTGCTTGATCGCGCGGTTGGCGCGCTCGGCGACGCTCTGCAGTTCCTCGTTCTTGCGCTGCGTCAGGTCTTCCTGGAATTCGCGGTGCTTGCGCTGCAGGTCGCGGTCGAGCTCGACCAGCTCGCGCTGGCGGCGCGTCTTCTCGGTTTCCGACAGCGTCGGCGAATCGCGGTCCAGCTTCTCGGCCTGGGCGCGCAGCGCGGCGTTCTGGTCGTTGAGATCCTTCTCGCGCTTGCCGAACTCGGCCTCCAGCTTGGCCTGTGCCTTCTTGGCCGGCTCGGCCTCGCGCAGCACGCGCTCGCTGTTGACGTAGCCGATCTTCAGTTCCTGGGCCTGGGCCGACACCGCGACCGACGAGACAGAAGCCAGCAGCAGGGCGTAAATCAATTTCATGGAACGGACTTTCATCAAAACGCGGTACCGACTTGGAACTGGAACCGTTGAATTCTATCGTTTGCCTCGGCTCGCACCGGCAGGCCGTAGCTCAGCTTGAACGGGCCGACCGGCGAGGTCCAGCTCAGGCCCAGGCCGGCGGACGCGCGCAGCGTGCTCAGATCCATATGGTCGTGGTCGGTCCACACGTTGCCGGCGTCGAAGAACGCGAACAGGCGCAGGCTCTTGTCCTTGTCGGCGCCGGGCACCGGGATGTAGAGCTCGTTGTTGATGTTCATCTTCTTGGAGCCGCCGATGAACGCGCCGGTGACGTCCACCGTGCCCTTGCCGAGCGAGCCCTGCTCGAACACGCGCACCGAGCCCAGGCCGCCGCCGTAGAAGTTCTTGAAGACCGGGTATTCCTTGCCGTTCAGGCCGGTGCCGTAGCCGACTTCGGCGTTGATGCCCAGCGAGAAGTGGTTGCCCAGGTCGATGTACTGCGTCACCTGGCCGTTGAAGCGCGCGTACTGCACGTCGCCCCACAGCGAGAAGTCGCTGTTCAGGCGCATGTAGCGGCCCGAGGTCGGCGAGACGCCGCTGTCGCGCTCGTCGCGCGCCCAGCCCGCGGTGATCGGGAACGAGTTGGCGTACGAGCCGAACTGGCCGACGAAGTCGAAGTAGCTGTTGGGCACGCCCTGCAGCGAGCCGATATGGGTCTGCTCGGCGCCGATGCCGACGTAGACCGTGTCGAACTCGGAGTACGGCAGGCCGAAGCGGATGTCCGCGCCCGGCGTCGACACCGCATAGGCGTCGCCCGAGCTGTTGAGCGGGCGCGACGTGCGGTAGTAGATGTCGTAGGTGCGCGAGATGCCGTTGTCGGTGAAGTACGGGTCGGTCTCGCTGATCGACAGGTTCTTGTTCGTGTGGGCCGTGCTGACGTCCAGCGAGATGTAGTTGCCCGTGCCGAACACGTTCTCCTTCTTGATCGAGCCGGTCAGCGAGATCTTGTCGGACTGCGAGTAGCCGGCCGCCAGCGTCAGGTTGCCGGTGGGCTTCTCGACGACGTTGACGGTGAGGTCGACCTGGTCGGGCGCGCCCGGCACGTCGTTGGTGTCGACGTCCACGCTGCTGAAGAAGCCGAGGCGGTCGACGCGGTCGCGCGAGAGCTTGATCTTGGAGCCGTCGTACCAGGCCGATTCGAACTGGCGGAACTCGCGGCGGATGACTTCGTCGCGCGTGATCGTGTTGCCCGACAGGTTCACGCGGCGCACGTACGCGCGGCGGCCCGGATCGGCGGCCAGCACCAGCACGACCTGGCCGGTCTTGCGGTCCATCTGCGGCTGGGGCTCGACGTGCGCGAACGCGTAGCCGTAGGTGCCGAACAGGTCGGTGAACGCCTTGACGGTGGTCGTGACGTCGTCGCCGTGGTAGTTGGCGCCCGGCTTGACCTGGATCAGGTTCTTGAACTGCGCCTCGCGGCCGAGGTAGTTGCCCTCCAGGCGCACGCCCGTGACGATGTAGGGCTGGCCTTCGGTGACCGTGATCGTGACGCTGATCGTCTGCTTGTCGGGCGAGATCGTGACCTGCGTGCCCGTGATGTCGAACTCGAGGTAGCCCTTGTTGAGATAGAACGCGCGCAGCTTCTCGAGGTCGGCGTTGAGCTTGGTGCGCGAGTAGCGGTCGGACTTCGTGTACCACGTGAGCCAGCCACCCGTGGTCAGGTCCATCTGGTCGATCAGCTTGGACTCGGAGAAGGCCTTGGCGCCGATGATGTGGATGTCGCGGATGTGCGCGACGTCGCCCTCGGACACCTTGAACGTGACGTTGACGCGGTTGCGCTCGAGCGGCGTGACCGTGGTGACGACCTCGGCCGCGTACAGGCTGTGGCCCAGGTACTGGCGCTTGATCTCCTGCTCCGCGCGGTCGACGATGGCCTTGTCGAACGGCAGGCCCTCGCCGATGCCGGCGTCCTTGAGCGCCTTGGTCAGCGTGTCCTTGTCGAATTCCTTCGTGCCGAGGAAGTTCACCGATGCGATGGTGGAGCGCTCGTCGACGATCACCACGACGACGTCGCCTTCGACGTCGATGCGCGCGTCCTTGAACAGGCCCGTGGCGAACAGCGCGCGCAGCGCGGCCGCGGCCTTCTCGTCCGAATAGCTGTCGCCGACGCGGAACGGCAGCACCGAGAACACGCTGCCCGGATCGGTGCGCTGCAGGCCCTCGACGCGGATGTCCTTGATCTGGAACGGTTCGATCGCCTGGGCGGCGAAGGGCAACGCGGCGCCGGCGAGGATCACGCAGGCAGCGACAGGGCGCATCAAGCTCGGGAAGAGTGAAGACATCAGGTGGTTTATTGCAGGCCCAGGAAGCGGGCCGCGTCGTTGGAAAGGGCGAGAGTCATCAGCAGCAGGAGTATCAGAGCCCCGCCGCGCTGCAGCCAGAGTTGCCACAGCTCGGAGACCGGGCGACCGGTCGCACCCTCGAACAGATAATACAGCAGCATCCCCCCATCGAGCATGGGGATGGGCAGCAGGTTCAGCACCGCGAGCGCGAGGCTGACCATGGCCAGGAAGCTCACGAACCACGTGAATCCCTGGTGCGCCGCGGCGCTCGCCGCGACGGCGATCGTGCCGGGCCCGCCGATCGCCTTGGTGGACACCTTGCCCGTCAGCATGAGCCCGAACATGCGCCACGACGACGTCGCCTCGCGCCAGGTCTGCTCGGCGCCGAAGCCGATGGCAGCGATCGGCGACGCGCGGACGACCTCGTGCTGGAAGCCGATGCCCGCGCGCGCCACCGGCTTGCCGTCGCCGGCGTCCATGCGCGCCGTGACGGGAATCGCGAGCGTCTGGCCGGCGCGCTCGACTTCCCAGGTCATGGTGCGAGGCGTGCCGCTCGCGCCGCTGGCCTCGATGGCCGTGCGCACCGCGGTCGCGTCGTCGACGGGCTTGCCGTCGATGCGCAGCACCAGGTCGCCGGCACGCAGGCCGGAGCTCGCGGCGGCGCCGTCGGGCAGGATGGTGCCGATGCGCGCCACCAGGCTCAGGCCCAGCGCCTTCGAGCCGGGCTTGGGCGCCGCGAACGGGTCGATCGCGTCGACGGCGGCCGTCAGCGTGCGCTCGGCCGAGCCGCCTTCGCGCGTGACGCGCAGTTGCAGCGGCTCGCGCTCGACCAGCGCCTCGTTGATCGCGCGCATGACGTCGTCCAGCGAGCGCACCGCGCGGAAGTCGTCGATGTCGGCGTCGGCGCCGCGCGCCGTGGCGACGATGCGATCACCGCGCTGCAGGCCGGCATCGGCCATCACGCTGCCGGCGGCCGGCGTGCCGACGATGGGCGCCGGCAGGTCCACGCCGTACCACTGCACGAACGAGTACAGCGCGACGGCCAGCACCAGGTTGGCGAACGGCCCCGCCGCGACGACCAGCGCGCGCTGGTACAGCGGACGCTGGTTGAAGCAGCGCGGCAGCTCGGCCGGATCGACGGCCCCCTCGCGCTCGTCCAGCATCTTCACGTAGCCGCCCAGCGGCACCATGCTCAGTGCGAACTCGGTCTGATCAGGGCCGAAGCGGCGGCGCCACAGCACGTTGCCGAAACCGATCGAGAAGCGCAGCACCTTGACGCCGCACGCCTTGGCGACGCGGTAGTGGCCGTACTCGTGGATGGGGATCAGGATCGCCAGCGTGACGAGGAACCAGAACAGCGTCTGCAGCAAGGCCATCACGCCTCCTTCGGCGACTTGGCGACCTGCGCGCGCGCCGCGTCGCGCGCACGCGCGTCGAGCGCGAGCAGCGCCTCCAGCGACTGCGCGTCGCCGGCCGCCGGCAGCACCTGCTCGAGCGCCTGGGCGTTGACGCGGTGGATGCCGGGGAAGCTCAGCCGGCCCGCGAGGAAGGCCTCGACGGCGATCTCGTTGGCCGCGTTCAGCACGGTGGTCGAGCCCGGCGCGGCGCGCAGCGCTGCCCACGACAGGTGCAGGCCCGGGAAGCGGCGCGCGTCGGCCTCCTCGAAGGTGAGCGCGGCCATCTTCGTGAAGTCGAGGGCGTCGCAGCCGGAGGTCATGCGCGAGGGCCACGACATGCCGAAGCTGATCGGCCCCTTCATGTCGGGCGTGCCCAGCTGCGCGAGCACCGCGCCGTCGCGCGCCACCACCATCGAGTGGATGATGCTCTGCGGGTGGATCACGACCTTGATGCGCTCGGGCGCGAGGTCGAACAGCCAGCGCGCCTCGATCACCTCGAGCGCCTTGTTCATCATCGTGGCCGAGTCGACCGAGATCTTGCGGCCCATCACCCAGTTCGGATGCGCGCAGGCCTGGTCCGGCGTGACGGATTCCAGCGTGGCCGGATCGCGCGTGCGGAACGGGCCGCCCGAAGCCGTGAGGACGATGTGGTCGACCGCGGCGTCCCAGTCGGCCGGATTCGTCGGCAGGCACTGGAAGATCGCCGAGTGCTCGCTGTCGATCGGGATCAGCGTGGCGCCGCCCTGCTTGACCGCGTCGACGAACAGCTGGCCGCCGACGACCAGCGCCTCCTTGTTGGCCAGCAGCAGGCGCTTGCCGGCGCGCGCCGCGGCGATGCAGGCCGGCAGGCCGGCGGCGCCGACGATGGCGGCCATCACCTGGTCCACGTCCGGATGCGCCGCGAGCTCCTCGAGCGCCTTCGCGCCGGCCAGCACCTCGGTGGCGAGGCCGGCGGCCTTGACGCGCGCGCCGAGCTCGTCCGCGGCAGCGGCGTCGGGCAGCGCGGCGTAGCGCGGGCGCCAGCGCAGGATCTGCGCGAACAGCTCGTCGACGCGGCGCTGGCCGGTGAGCGCGAACACCTCGAAGGTGTCGGGATGCAGCGCGATGACGTCCAGCGTGCTGGTGCCGATCGAGCCCGTCGAGCCGAGGATGCAGACGCGCTGGCGCCGGGGGTTGGAAGTCATCGCGGAACTCAGAGGGTCACCAACGCGAGCGCGGCGGGGAACACGGGCAGCAGCGCGTCGATGCGGTCGAGGACGCCGCCATGGCCGGGCAGCAGTCCGCTGGAATCCTTCATGCCGGCCGCGCGCTTGGCCAGCGATTCCACGAGGTCGCCGACGACCGCCAGCGCCACCAGGGCGACCAGCGCTACGGCCATGCCCGCGACGCCGAGGCGCTCGCGCAGCAGGAAATAGAGATTGCCGTGCGGGTGCACGGTGACGCCGACGACGATCGCCGCCAGCACGATCACGGCGGCCAGGCCGCAGAGCGCGCCCTCCCAGCTCTTGCCGGGGCTGATGGTCGGCGCCAGCTTGCGGTGGCCCAGCGCGCGGCCGCCGAAGTAGGCGAAGATGTCCGCGGCCCACACGAGGGCGCACACGGTGGCCAGGTAAGGCAGCCCGCGTTCCCACGAGGCCATCAGCCCGGCCCAGGCCGCGAAGACCAGGATCCAGCCGAGGACGAAGCGGATCGCGACATGCACGCGCCCGAAGCCGTCGGGCCCCGCGCGCAGCGCGAGCG
>DASQCX010000684.1:0-3206 GCA_035634455.1 Burkholderiaceae bacterium | reverse complement strand
GGACGAACTGGTGCCCTATGTCGCTGCGCAGTTGATCGGCGCAACGCTCGGGGCCTGGCTCGCGCACGCGATGTTCGGGCTCGACGTGCTGCAGGTGTCGCGCCACGTCCGCGAAGGACCCGGGCAGTGGATCGCGGAAGGCGTCGCCACGTTCGGCCTCGTGCTGGTCGTCCTGCGTGCGCCCGCGTCGCGCGCGGCGGCGCTGGTGGCGGCCTGGATCGGCGCGGCCTACTGGTTCACGGCGTCGACCTCGTTCGCCAATCCCGCGGCCGTGCTCGGACGCATGCTGAGCGATACATTCGCTGGCATCGCGCCCGCCAGCGCGCCAGGGTTCGTCGCCGCGGAGTTCGCGGGGGCGGCGCTGGCCGTCGCCGCGCAACGCCTGCTCGCGCCGGCCTCGCCGACGCCTGCACGCTCACGAACTTCCACTTCCATCCATGGCTGAAGTCACGATCTATCACAACCCCGCCTGCGGCACCTCGCGCAACGTGCTCGCGCTGATCCGCCACGCCGGCATCGAGCCGGTCGTCGTCGAGTACCTGAAGACGCCGCCGGCCAAGGAGACGCTGCGCCAGCTGGTCGCCGCGACCGGCCAGCCCGTGCGCGCGCTGCTGCGCGAGAAGGGCACGCCGTACGCGGAGCTGGGGCTGGACGATCCGAAGTGGACGGACGAGCAGTTGCTCGACTTCGTCGTGCAGCACCCGATCCTCATGAACCGTCCGCTGGTGGTGACGCCGCTGGGCACCAAGCTGTGCCGGCCGTCCTCCGAGGCGGTGCTCGAGCTGTTGCCGGTGGGCAGGCTGCCGCCGTTCACGAAGGAGGACGGCGAGGTCGTCGACGACGACGGCAGGCGCCGCGGCGACTGACCTGGAAATGAAAAAACCCGGCGGAGCCGGGTTCTTCGGGGAGCGTGACCTGGAGATCAGGCGGCGGTCTTCTTGGCGGCGGCCTTGGCCGGGGCCTGCGTGGCCTTGACGGCGGTGTTGGTCAGCGTCTGGAAGTTGGCTTCGGCGACGTCGGCGGCCTGCTTGGTGGCCTTCTGCACGCTTTCCATGGCGTTGGACGCGGCGGCGATGGCCGACTTCACCAGGGCGGCGGCGGACTCGGTGCCGGCCGGGGCGTTCTTGACGGCGCTGTCGACGGCGCTGTTGAACTTTGACTGGGCGGAGGCCACTTGCGCTTCGGCGATCTTGCTGACTTCGGCGTTGGTGGAGGCGGCGATGTCGTACAGGTGGCGGCCGTAGGCGGCGGCCTTCTCGGCGGCAGGCTGCAGCAGGCCGGCTTGCAGGGCCAGCAGTTCCTGGGCATCCTTGGCGCCGAGGGCGGCCGTCGCGGTGGACTGGGCTTCGCCCAGCGAGGCCTTGGCGACCTGCAGGTTCAGCTCGACGAGCTTTTCGACGCCTTCGAACGCCTTGTTGGTCAGTTCGAACAGGGTTTCGAGGTTGGCCTTCTGGGCGGCGACGAGTTGTTCAGCGGTCAGCATGGATGGATCTCCTGGGTTTCGGTTGAAAACAGGGTTGCGCCGCGCCAGCAAGACGTTTGCTGCAGTGCAACATGGGGCGAAGTATAGGGCGAAGCCAGCCGTTTGCAAGCAAATTTGCTGCAGTGCAGCACGTTCTAGGGGGCTTTCTCCAGGCGTCATTCGTTTTACACCCGTCCGTGATTGCTTTCCACTTCGATTCGCACATCCTGCCCTTGCCGCCGGGCCATCGCTTCCCGATCGGCAAGTACGGCCTGCTGCGCCAGCGCGTGGCGGCCGATCCGCGCGGCATCGAGCTGCGCGTCGCCGGCCCGGCCAGCGAGGGCGAGCTGGCGCTGGCGCACGAGCCGGGCTACATCGCCGACGTCCTGTCGGGCACGCTGAGCGCCGCCTGCCAGCGCGAGATCGGCTTCGACTGGACGCCCGCGCTGGCGGCGCGCGCCGTCTGGTCTGTCGGCGCGACCATCGCGGCCGCGCGCACGGCGCTGTCGGACGGCCCGGACGGCGGCGTCGGCGCCAGCCTGGGCGGCGGCACGCACCACGCCGGCACGGCCGGCGGTTCGGGCTATTGCGTGTTCAACGACGTGGCCGTCGCGGCGCGGCTGATGCAGGCCGAGTGGCACCGGCGCCATGGCGCCCGGCTGCAGGTCGCGGTGATCGACCTCGACGTCCACCAGGGCAACGGCACCGCCGCCATCTTCGCGGACGACGACACCGTCTTCACCTTCTCGATGCACGGCGAGCGCAACTTCCCGTTCCGCAAGGTCGCCGGAGACCTCGACGTCGGCCTGCCCGACGGCTGCGACGACGCCGCGTACCTGGCCGCGCTGCGCGCCGCGCTGGACGAGGTCTGGCGCCGGACCGCCGAGCGGCCGCCGGGCCTCGCGTTCTACGTCGCCGGCGCCGACCCGCACGAGGGCGACCGCCTCGGACGCCTGAAGCTGACGACCGCGGGCCTGGCCGCGCGCGACGAGATCGTGCTGGGCGCGCTCGCCGAACGCCGCATCCCGGCGGTGGTGCTGATGGCCGGCGGCTACGGCCATGTCGTCGACACCACGGTGGCCGTTCACCTGCAGACGCTGCGCATCGCCGAGCGCGCGCAGGCGGCATGGGCCCACGTCAGCATGGCGTGAGCCCTCTCGCACACAATGGGACGTCGTCCCAGCGCGCCCACCGATGAACGCTCCCGCCAACGAACCGACCCGCCGCGGCCCCGAGCCGCGCACCGCCTACGCCGCGTGGCGGCCCATCGGCACGCGCTGGATGGACAACGACGTCTACGGCCACGTCAACAACGTCGTCTATTACAGCTTCTTCGACACGGCGGTCAACGGCCTGCTGGTGGACGCGGGCGTGCTCGACATCCACGGCGGGGCGGTCATCGGCCTGGTGGTGGAGACGCAGTGCAACTACTTCGCGCCGATCGCGTTCCCGCAGGCGGTGGCCGCGGGCGTGCGCGTGGCGCAGCTCGGGCGCTCCAGCGTGCGCTACGAGATCGGCCTGTACGCCGGCGACGCGCCCGAGAGCGCGGCGGCCGGCCACTTCGTCCACGTCTACGTCGACCGCGCGACGCGGCGGCCGGTGCCGTTGCCCGAGCCGCTGAAGGCCGTGCTGCGGTCGTGGATGATGGCCTCGGACCACTGAACGGAAATCCTCGATGAGCGAACTCCCGCAGAACGAACAGCAGGCGGCCGTCGACGCCGCCATCACGTCGCGCCGCTCGGTG
>DASQCX010000683.1:0-4660 GCA_035634455.1 Burkholderiaceae bacterium | reverse complement strand
GGCGTAGACCGACAGCGGGATCGCCGTGACGCCGCGCGCGATCGCGGCGTGCGCCACGGCCCGATCGTCGACGCCAGCCGGGAGCGCCAGCGTGAGGTGGACGCCGCGCGCGCCCGAGGCGACCGCGAGCCGCCCCGAAGCGAAGGCCTGCGGCAACGCCTGCCGGAGCGCCTGCAACATCGCCTCGCGCCGCAGGGCGTACTCGCGCCGCAGCGTGCGCACGTGCGCGGCGTAGTGGCCCTCGCGCATGAAGTCGGCCAGCACCTGCTGCACGATCTGGTCGCCGTCGCGGTAGAAGTCGGCCGAGGCGTCGGCGAACACGCGCTGCAGGCCCGGCGGCACGACGAGGAAGGCGACGCGGATGCCCGGGTAGACGGTCTTGCTGAAGGTGCCCAGGTAGATCACGCGCCCGGCGGCGTCCTGGCCCTGCAGCGACGGGAACGGCGCGCCCTCGTAGCGGTACTCGCTGTCGTAGTCGTCCTCCAGCAGCAGCGTGTCGTGGCGCGCCGCGAACCGCAGCCATTCCAGCCGCCGCGCGAGCGGCATCACGCCGCCGGTGGGGAACTGGTTGGACGGCGTGAGGTAGACCACGCGCGGCGCGCGCTCGCCCTTGCGCAGCGCCGGCACCGGCAGGCCCTGCGCGTCCACCGGCGTCGGCTGCAGCCGCAGGCCGTGGTCGGACAGCACCTGCGTCGCGGCCCAGTAGCCGGGGTCCTCCAGCAGCACGGCGTCGCCGGGGTCGCACATCAGGCGCGCGACGAGGTCGATCGACTCGCCGGTGCCGTCGGTGATGATGACCTGCTCGGGCGCGCAGCGCACGCCGCGCGTGGCGCGCACGTGCTCGGCGATCGCCTGGCGCAGCTCGGGCGCGCCGCCGGGCTCGCCCTGCTCGAGCTGGATCGGGTCGGCGCGCCGCAGTTGGCGTTGCTGCAGCCGGTTCCACAGCCGATGCGGGAACAGCTCGAAGTCGAACTGGCCGGGGCAGAAGGGCTGGCGCGTCCAGAACTCGTGCAGCGGGTGGCTGTGATAGCGGCGGCCGCGGCGCGAGAACGCGAGCGGCGCGGCCGCGCGCGCGGGCGCGACGGGCTGCACGGCGCGCGCCGCCGCGGGCAGGGCGTCGGGCGCGATGCGGCAGACGTAGGTGCCCGAGCCCTGTCCCGCCACGACGAAACCCTCGGCGCGCAGCTGCTCGTACACCGGCACGACCGTGTTGCGCGCGATGCCCAGCGCCTGCGCCAGCGTGCGCGTGGACGGCAGCCGGTGCGCCGGCGGCACGACGCGCTCGAGGATCGCGCGGCGGATCTGCTGCGTCAGGCGCGCGCCGATGGCCAGCGCGGCCTCGCCGTCGGCGGGATGCGCCCAGGCGTGCTGCAGCCGGTCGACGAGCGCGTCGCCGGAGAGGTGGGTGGGGGCGGTCGAGGCCATGCGAGACGCGATCCTACGCCAAGTGGCCCAGTCGACCTGCTTCCAAGTGGCCCTTCCCGCTGGGCCAATCGCTGCGTAAGCTCCGCGCCATGACCGCATCGTCCGACTTCCGCTCCCCCGGCGCGCTGGCCGCGCCCCATCGCGCCGTGGTGCAGGCTGCGCTGGATCGCCTGTCCGCCGAACTGGGCGTGCCGGTGGTCGCTGTCGAGTGCGCCGTCGGCGACTTCACCTCGGTGGCGCGCGGCAAGTCCGTCGGCCACCAGGACTTCGTGGGCATGGCCGGCTGCCGCTTCCCGTCGGTGGTGTTCGGCCTGACGCTGACCGCGGGCGAGCCCGAGACCGTGTTCGGCCCGCTGCTGCCGGAGTCCTACCTCGACATCAGCCTCGTGCCCGACCTGGCGACGCTGTGCGCCCAACCCGGCCGCGCCGGCACCGCCGCGGTCATCTGCGAACCGGCCGGGCCGCTGCCCGCCGGCCGCTACGCACGCCCGGTCTGCGCCAGCGAGTTCTCGCCGCGCGCGGCGCTGCGCCGCGTGCTGGCGCGGCTGGACGCGGCCGGTCTCGCGGCCACCGTCGCGCCGGAGCTGGAGCTGTTCCTCGTCGACCGCCGCGAGGCCGACGGCCAGGTCAGCCTGCATGCGCCCGCATCGCGCGCCGGCGCCCCCGCGCGCGAGCGCGCCTGCGAGGCCTACTCGCTGGAGCGCACCGGCCACTTCGCCGACTACTTCGACACGCTGTTCGCCGCCTGCCACGCGCAAGGCATCCCGGTCTGCGGCCACGCGCACGAGGCCGCGTACTCGCAGTACGAGGTCAACTTCATGCCGGGCGAGCCGCTGGCGCAGGCCGACGCGGTGTTCCGCTTCAAGCGCCTGGCGCGCCAGGTGGCCGCGCAGTTCGGCTTCCTCGCCACCTTCGCGCCCAAGCCCTTCCTCGACCAGCCCGGCACCGGCATGCACTGGCACTTCAGCCTGCAGCACAAGGGCGGCGCGCTGGCGGGCGAGCCCGCGACGCACACCAACGCGTTCGCGCACCCGGACGGCAGCGACCGCGACGCGCTCGGCGCCTTCATCGGCGGCCTGCAGCGCCACGCCGACGCCGCGATGGCGTTCTTCGCGCCGCACGACATGGCCTTCGACCGCATCCGCCTGTCCAACGCCTCGCCGTCGTCAGCCAGCTGGGGCCACGACGACCGCGCCGTCGCCTTCCGCATCCCGCAGGCCGGCGCGCAGAACCGCCGCATCGAGAACCGCCTGCCCGGCGGCGACGCCAATCCCTACCTGATCGTCGCCGCGACGCTGGGCATGGGCCTGGCCGGCATCGAGCAGGGCCTGGCGCCGGCGGGCGAGTCGGCCGGCGTCGCGCTGCCGCGCACGCTGCCCGACGCCTGCGACGCGCTCGAGGCCAGCGCGCTGATGCGCGAGCTGTTCGGCGACCCGCTGGTCGATCTGTTCGTCGCGCTCAAGCGCCACGAGAGCGCGGAGCGCAACGCCGCCGCCGACCCGCGCCACCACTGGGATCTCGTCCACCTGGTCGAGCTCGCCTGAAGACATCCGTTCCGAGAGATCCATCCATGTTCCGTTCCTCGCCCGAGTACGTCGACTCGTACTACGCCGCCACCTCGCGCCACCTGCAATCGGACCGCCCGTCGCTGCAGGAGAACCTGGACGTCGACGTCTGCGTCGTCGGCGCCGGCTTCTTCGGCCTGTACTCCGCGCTGGAGCTGGCCAAGGCCGGCAAGCGCGTGGCCGTCGTCGAGGCCAGCCGCGTCGGCTGGGGCGCATCGGGCCGCAACGGCGGGCAGATGATCATCGGCTTCCCGTGCGGCATGCAGCGCCTCAAGGGCGTGATGGGCCAGGAGCGCGCCAAGCGCATGTTCGACGCCTCGCGCGAGGCCGTGGCCGACATCCGCGGCATCATGGACCAGCACCGGATCGACTGCGACCTCGTGCGGGGCCACCTGGAGGTCGCCGTGCTCCAGCGCCGCGTCGCCGACCTCACCGGCTGGATCGAGGAGTGCGTCAACGAGTGGGGCTACGACAAGCTGCAGCTGGTCGAGAAGAAGGACCTGCCCAAGTACCTGAACTCGCAGCGCTTCCAGGCCGGCATCATCGACCCCGAGGGCTGCCACATCCACCCACTGAAGTACGTGCTGGGCCTGGCGCGCGCGGTCGAGAGCCACGGCGTGCGCATCTTCGAGCAGAGCAAGGTGGACGGCTACGTCGAGAAGACGGACCACATCGAGGTCCAGGTCGGCCCGCACACGGTGCGTTGCGGCCAGCTGGTGCTGGCGGCGAACGCCTACGTCGACAAGCTGGATCCCAAGCTGGCCTCGCGCACGCTGCCGGTGGGCACCTTCATCGGCGTCACCGCGCCGCTGGGCGAGGCGACGGCGCGCAGCCTGATCCCGCACAACCACGCGGTCTACGACAACCAGTTCATCCTCGAGTACTTCCGCATGACGGCCGACCACCGGCTGCTGTTCGGCGGCAAGTGCACCTACCTCGGCGGCACGCCGTCCAACCTGAAGGACGCGATGCGCGTGAACATCGCGCGCGCCTTCCCGCAGCTCGCGAACGTGCAGATGGACTACGCCTGGGGCGGCCACATCGACATCACGATGCGCCGCATGCCCGACTGGGGGCAGCGCGACGGCCGCGTGTTCTGGGCCCAGGGCTTCTGCGGCCACGGCCTGGTGCCCACGCGCGTGGCGGCCAAGGTCGTCACCGACAAGATGCTGGCCAAGTCCGACGAGCTCGACTGGTTCGCGCCCATCGTCAATCCGCCGTTTCCGGGCGGCGAGGCCGTCGGCGGGCTGATGCAGGCGGTCGGGATGACGTACTACCGGGTGCGCGACTTCGTCTGAGTTTGTATCGGGGTTGGGTGTCGGCGTTGCCTGCGGCGCTGGGTTGGCTTTGCTTCGCAAAGCCGGTCCTTCGGCGGGCCACGATGGTGAGAGCCGGGAGGGCGGGGAAGTCTCCCGCGGCTTAAGCGTCCGTGGTCGATCGTCCGCCCGGCTGCCGGGCGCTTGTGTGCTCCCACTCCCGATGCGCCGCGGGAGACTTCCCCACCCTCCCGGCTGCACTGTCGTGGCCTGTTGAGGTTAAAGACTGAAGTGCGATCGCGAAGGCGATCGGGTCGCACAGTCACGGCATCGCCAACGGATCGCGTCTGTTATCTCTGCAGCGCGCCGCCTGCCCTGCGAGGCTCGACATTCGCACTAACGGCCTTGCATGAC
>DASQCX010000682.1:0-2699 GCA_035634455.1 Burkholderiaceae bacterium | reverse complement strand
AGCCCCTCCAGCAGCGCGTCGTAGAGGGCCTTCTCGCGCGCGAGCGCGCGTTCGCCCGCCGCGAGCGCCTTGTCCTCGAAGGTCTTCAGCTCGGGTGTGATGTAGCGCTCGGCGTTCTTCATCGTCTGGCGGCGCTTGTACTCGACCGGAACCTTGTCGAGCTGGCCCTGCGTCACCTCGATGTAGAAGCCGTGCACGCGGTTGTACTCGACGCGCAGGTTGGCGATGCCGGTGCGCTCGCGCTCGCGGGCCTCGAGCGCGACCAGGAAGTCGTCGCAATTGGTGGCGATGGCGCGCAGCTCGTCGAGCTCGGCGTCGAAGCCGGACGCGATCACGCCGCCGTCGCGCAGCAGCACCGCGGGCTCGGCGGCGATGGCCGCGGCCAGGTGCTGCGCGATGCGCGGGTCGGGATGCAGCGCGTCGTGCAGGCGGCGCAGCAGGGCGCTGCCGGCGCCGTCGGCCAGCTCGTCGGGCTCGGCGGCGCCGGATGGCAGGCAGGCGACCAGCTGCGGCAGCAGCGCGAGCGTGTCGCGCAGGCCGGCCAGCTCGCGCGGGCGCACCTGGCGCAGCGCGATGCGCGCGACGATGCGCTGCACGTCGCTGACGCCGCGCAGCGCCTGGCGCAGCGGCTCGGGGTCGTGCGCGGCGAGCACGGCGATGGCGTCGTGGCGCTCGACGGCGTCCTTGCGCTCGCGCATCGGGTGCGTCAGCCAGTGGCGCAGCTGGCGGCTGCCCATGCCGGTGCGGCAGGTGTCCAGCAGCGACAGCAGCGTCGGCGCCGACTCGCCGCGCAGCGTCTGCGTCAGCTCGAGGTTGCGCAGCGTGGCCGGCGGCAGCTCCAGCAGCTCGCTGGCCTTGTCGACGCGCAGCGACTTCACGTGGCCCAGCGCGCTGCGGGCGCCGCCCGAGGTGTGCTCGGCGTAGCTGATCAGCGCCGCGGCCGCGGCCTGCGCGCGCGGCAGGTCCTGCGCGTCGAAGCCGGCCAGCGTCGTCACGCCCAGCAGTTCATGCAGCTTGCGCAGGCCCAGTTCGGTCTCGAACTGCCAGGCCGGGCGGTTGACCACCGACACCGTGCCCTTGCGCACCGCCATCGGCGCACCCTCGGCCGACACCAGGATCTCCGCCGGCTGCAGCCGCGCCAGCCACGACGGCAGCTCGGCTTCCGTGCACTCGCCCAGCCCCAGCCGGCCCTCGGCCAGCGCCAGCCACGCCAGGCCGACGCGGGCCCGGTTCGCGTAGACGGCCAGCAGCACCGTCTCCTGGCGCTCGGCCAGCAGCTCGGAATCGGTGACGGTGCCCGGCGTGACGACGCGCACCACCTTGCGCTCGACCGGCCCCTTGCTGGCGCCGACCTCGCCCACCTGCTCGGCGATCGCCACCGCCTCGCCCAGCTTGACCAGGCGCGCGAGGTAGGACTCCAGCGCATGCACCGGCACGCCGGCCATCACCACCGGCTGGTCGTTGGACGCGCCGCGCGTCGTCAGCGTGATGTCCAGCAGCCGGTTCGCCTTGCGGGCGTCGTCGAAGAACACCTCGTAGAAGTCGCCCATGCGGTAGAACAGGAGCGTGTCCGGATGGTCGGCCTTGAGTCCGAGGTATTGCTGCATCATCGGGGTGTGCCCGCTGATGTCGGTAGTGTCTTTCGGGGCGTCCACGGGCAGGTCGGCAGGCATCGGGGGCAGGGCGTCGCAAGGGCGCCGCGCCCGGTTCGCGCGGCAGGACGCGGATTATCGCGTGGCCGCCGCCCCGGCCTGCCGGGTGGCGACCTGGAAATGGAAACGCCGGCCGCTCCCGCGACCGGCGTCGTCTCTTGCCGCTGCCAGCGGGCGGTCAGTCGCGGGCGTCCGCCGCCTCGAGCACCTTCGCGATCCAGGCCATCGCCTCGGGCACGTCGTAGTTGCCGCCGTGCGGCTGGTTCCAGGCCATCAGGTAGTCGACGTCGCGCACCTTGCGGTCGGCGGCCAGCGCGCGGCTCAGGTTGTACGAGACCTGGAACGACGAGTCGCGGTCGCGCGTGCCGTTGCGCACGTACCAGAACGGCGCGGTGTCGTTGCCGCCGATGTACGCCATCGGGTCGATCAGCCGCACCTGCGTGGCCACGGCGGCGCCGGCCTGGGTGTGCACGTAGCGCGCCCAGGTCAGGCCGGTGTCGTCCAGGCCGACGCCGTCGCCGGCGCTGTCGTTGGCGTTCCAGCTGAAGTCCGTGAAGTTGGAGTACGACTGCGCGCCGGTGCCGAACAGCGTCGACTCGGCGCGCGTGTTGCCGCCCGACTGGCTGACGCCGATCGCGTCGAACGCGGGCGTGCCCTTGAGCGTGGCCTGCGTCGCGACGAAGGCGAGGTAGCGCGTCATGTCCAGCGAGCGCACCGCCTTGCGGGTGTTGTCGACATCGATCCAGTCGTTGGTGTACGTGGCGGTCGTCGTCGTCCCGCCGGGGAAGCCGCCCGACGTGATGCTGAAGCTGTCGCCCAGCGCGGGGATGGTGTTGCCGGCCTTCATGTAGGCGACGGCCGACTTGATGACCTCCTGCCGGATCTCGTCGAGCAGGTTCGCCTCGGTGATGCGCTGGCCGGCGGCATCGGTCAGGTGCAGGCTGCGCAGGTAGGCCGGATACGCGGCCATCAGCTGCGCGGCGGCGGCCGGATACGGGTTGGACGTCCCCACCGTGGCGCGCGTGCCCAGCACGTTGTAGAGCCATT
>DASQCX010000681.1:0-2517 GCA_035634455.1 Burkholderiaceae bacterium | reverse complement strand
AGCGCCTGCGTGGCTTCGGGCGCGAAGGCCGCCGGATCGGCCATGCCCGCGCGGCCGGGCAGCTGCAGCTGCGCCGCGATGTCCATGGCCAGTGCGCGCCGGTGCGCGTTGGCGCTGCGCGCGAGCACCTGCACCTGCGCCAGCGTGACGGCGCAGCCGCGCCGCTGCAGCAGCGCGACCGCGTTCCACGCGGCGCCGGGCGCGGAATGCGCCAGCGCGCGGCGGATCAGCCGCTGCGTCGACCAGCGCCGGATTCGAGGACCTGGAGTGCGTGCCATGCCGCGATTCTGTGGCGCGAACATGTCAGTCTCGCGGCAGCGCGGCTCACTCGTGCGGCGGCACGCCGCTCGATCGCGCGGCCGCGATCGCCGCGCCGCCGAGCAGGATCATCGAGACGACGCAGGCGATGCGCAGCCCGCTGCCGACCTGGTCCGCGCCGCCGTGCGCCAGCGCGCCGAACGCCGCGACGCCGATCGCGCCGGCCGCCTGGCGGGCGGTGTTGAGGATGGCCGCGGCCAGCGACGAGCGCCCGCTGTCGACCGTGGACAGCACCGTCGTCGTCATCGCCGGCACGGCCAGGCCCATGCCGCAGGGGATGAGCAGGAAGCCGGCCAGCAGGGCCGCGAGGCTGTCGGTCGTCGACGCCCAGGCCAGCACGCCGAAGCCGGCGAGGTCGACCAGCGCGCCCGCGATCATCGGCTTGCGCGTGCCCAAGCGCCCGATGACGCGGCCGCTCGCGACGTTGGACAGGAAGAAGCCCGCCGTCAGCGGCAGGAAGGCGAAGCCGGCCTGCATCGGCGTGTAGCGGCGCGCGCCCTGCAGGAACAGCGCGATGACGAAGATCGCGCCGTAGTAGGTCGCGTTGACCGCCATGCCGAAGAGCACGGCGTTGCGGAAGTCGCGCAGCGCGAACAGGTCGCTCGCGATCACCGGGGCGGCCGCGCGGCGCTCGACGGCGGCCAGCGCCAGGGCGAGCGCGATCGTGGCGACGCCGCCCGCGACGACGCGCGGATCGACCAAGCCGAGCGCGCGCGATTCGATCAGCGTGGCGATCAACGCGGCCAGCAGCAGCGTCGCCAGCAGCTGGCCGGCGACGTCGAGCGGCGGGCGGTCGCGGCCGGTCGGCGTCTCGCGCAGGCGGCGCACCAGCCAGAGCCCGACGGCGCACAGCGGCGCGTTGACCCAGAAGATCGCCGGCCAGCCGACGCTGGCGACGAGCAGTCCGCCCAGCACCGGGCCCAGCGCGATCGCGATCGCGCCCGCCGCCGTCCACCAGCCGACGCCGCGCGCCCGCGCCTTCGCGTCGTGCGCCAGCGCGTGGTTCAGCAGCGCCAGCGAGTTGGGCAGCATCACCGCCGCGCCCAGGCCCTGCAGCGCGCGTGCCGCGTCGAGCCAGCCCGCGGTGCGCGCGAGCGCGCAGCCGACCGAGGCCAGCGCGAAGATCGCCATGCCCCATTGGTAGGCGTGGCGCGCGCCGAAGCGGTCGCCCAGCGCGCCCGCCGAAAGCATGAAGGCCGCGAACGCGACGGCATAGGCGTCGACCACCCACTGCAGGCCCGCGACGCCGGCGTCCAGCGCGCGCGCCATCGCCGGCAGCGCGACGTTGACGATGGTGACGTCCAGCTGGCCGACGACGAAGGCCATCGACGTGGCGAGGACGACCAGGGCGAAGGGCGGCGCGCGCGGGGGCTCGTTGGGCATGGCCGCATGCTAGCGAGCGGGCGCCGTGGATGCTTCGCTCACGGACGAAGGGTTGCCGTCGAGCGGGTTCGTTTGCGAATGTCATCGGCTGCTGACAAAATGCGGGCATCCCCCGTCTGCCCGTGTTTCGCCGGATGCCCGCCCCCTCGAACAAGACCGCCCGACCCGCCGCCGCGCCGGCTGCCGGGACTGCCGGCGCCAGGCCGGCCCGCAACGCCGGCGATACCCGGGCCCGCATCCTCGCCGCGGCGCGGGTGCGCTTCTCGCGCGACGCCTACGAGAACGTCGGCACGCGCGACATCGCGGCGGACGCCGGCGTCGACGCCGCGCTGGTCAACCGCTATTTCGGCAGCAAGGAGAAGCTGTTCGACGAGGCCATCCAGGACGCCTTCGCGATCAAGGACCACTTCGACGCCATCGACATGAGCGCGTTCGGCGAGCTCATCACCACGATGGTCCTCGACGGCAGCGCGGAGCGCCGCGCCACGGGCTTCGACGCGCTGGGCATCCTGCTGCGCTCGTCGGGCAGCCCGGCCACGCACGACCGCGTGTCGGACCGCTTCCATGCCGACTTCGTGCTGCCGCTGGCGCGCCTGCTGCGCGGCCGCGACGCCGAGCTGCGCGCCGCCCTCATCGCCTCCTACCTGATCGGCCTGGCCACGATGAAGCACGCGCTGGCCTCGCCGCTGCTGGCCGACGCCGCGCGGCGCAAGACCATCGCCACCGTCAGCGAGGCGATCCAGGGCTGCGTGGACGGCGCGGGCTAGAGGCCATCCGCCGGCGGGCGCCCGCTCAGGCCGCCAGCGGCTGCGAGTC
>DASQCX010000680.1:0-4657 GCA_035634455.1 Burkholderiaceae bacterium | reverse complement strand
TCACCAAGGCCTACACGACGCGCGTGGGCTCGGGCCCGTTCCCGACCGAGCTCGACATCACGCAGGAAGGCAGCGTCGGCCACCACCTGTCCACGGTCGGCCAGGAGCGCGGCACCGTCACGGGCCGCGCGCGCCGCTGCGGCTGGCTCGATGCCGCCGCGCTCAAGCGCGCGATCCTGATCAACGGCATCTCGGGCCTGTGCATCACCAAGCTCGACGTCCTCGACGGCCTGCCCGAGATCAAGGTCTGCATCGGCTACAAGCTCGATGGCCGCGACACCGACATCCTGCCGCTCGACGCCGACGACGTCGCGCGCTGCGAGCCGGTGTACGAGACCTATCCCGGCTGGAAGGAAAGCACCTTCGGCCTGACCGAGTGGGACCAGCTGCCGCTGAACGCGCGCCGCTACCTGGAGCGGGTCAAGGAACTGATCGGCGCGCCGATAGACATGGTGTCGACCGGCCCCGACCGCGACCACACGATTCTCCTGCGCCACCCGTACCGCTGATTCACCGCCGTCTCCCAACGAGGGGCGCCCACGAGGCGCGGGGGACGGTTTCCGAGAACCACTGAAGGAATGCGATGCTCACCGACGACGGCAAGCACCTGTACATCTCCTGGAACGAATACCACGAACTGATCGAGCGCCTCGCGCTGAAGGTGCACGCCTCGGGCTGGCAGTTCGACCAGATCCTGTGCCTGGCGCGCGGCGGCATGCGGCCGGGCGACATGCTCTCGCGCATCTTCGACAAGCCGCTGGCCATCATGTCCACCAGTTCCTATCGCGCCGAGGCCGGCACGATCCAGGGGCGGCTCGACATGGCCAAGTACATCACGCTGCCGCGCGGCGAGCTCTCGGGCCGCGTGCTGCTGGTCGACGACCTGGCCGACTCCGGCGTCACGCTGGCCGCCGTCGCCGAGCGCCTGCGCGGCCTGCCCGCGATCAAGGAACTGCGCTCCGCCGTGCTGTGGACCAAGGCCATCTCGACCTACACGCCCGACTACTTCGTCGAGGTGCTGCCCACGAGCCCCTGGATCCACCAGCCGTTCGAGGACTACGACAACATCGCCATCGAGACGCTGATCAAGCGTCATTCGACCGACGAGTGAGCCTGCAGGCCGCCTGGCGGCGCCGCGCATCCATCGAGGGCTCGCTTCGGCGGGCCCTTGTCGTTCGAGCCGGACCGAGCCAGAGACCTTGAGCGAACCGACCCCGCATTCCCTGCGCGACGACGCCGACCCGCGGTCCGATCGCCGCAGGCTGTCGCTGGCGTTCGCCGCCAACCTGACCATGTTCGTCGTCGGCCTCGTCGGCTGGCGCCTCGCGCAGTCGACGGCGCTGCTGGGCGACGCGCTGGACATGCTGGCCGACGCGTCCGGCTACGCGCTGGCCTGGCTGGCAGTGGGCGGCAGCGCGGGCCGCCAGCGCTTCGCCGCGCGCTGGAACGGCGCGATGCTGATCGCGCTGGGCATCGGCCTCTTCGGCGAGGTCGTGCATCGCTGGTTCGTCGGCGAGGAGCCGAGCGGCGCGTGGATCGTGGCGTTCGCGACGCTGTCGCTGCTCGTGAACGGCCTGGTGCTGCGACTGCTGTCCGCGTATCGCCACAGCCGCGAGCCGCACCTGCGGGCGACGTGGATCGACACGCGCGCCGACGTCCTCGTCAACGCAGGCGTGCTGGTGTCCGGCGTGCTGGTGAGCCTCACGGGCGTGCGCGCGATCGACCTCGTCGCCGGCGCCGTGCTCGCGGCATTCGTCGTTCACGAGGGCTGGGAGATCTGGGAAGGCGACGACGATGATGACGATGCGCCCGATGCGGACGCGAGCCGATCGCACGGATCGCGCTGAGTCGTGCCATCGCGCGGACCGCTCTTGCGACTGCGCGCATCGTCGCCATCTAAGGCGTGCCGGCGACACGCGGAAAAGAAAAAAGCCTCGTTGACCGAAGTCTGCGAGGCTTTCTCGAATATGGTGCCCAGAAGAGGACTCGAACCTCCACGCCGTTAAGCGCTAGTACCTGAAACTAGTGCGTCTACCAATTCCGCCATCTGGGCAAGGTACATTTCGTTCATTGAACCGTTTGACGTTTCGTTTGATTCGTCGCGCTGTTCAATCAGCGAAGAAAGAGATCATATCATCAAAAACAAAACAGTTGCAAGCCCATCCGCGCTCAACGGCGCATTGATGGGCGAAGCCGAAGGAGTGGTGGTCGGCCATCGCGACGGCCACGGGTTCGTCAAGCGCGACGACGGCGAACCGGACGTCTACATCTCGCAGCAGGAAATGCGTTCCGTGCTGCACCGCGACCGCGTCAAGGTGCGCGTCGTGCGCTTCGACCGCAAGGGGCGGCCCGAGGGGCGCATCCTCGAGATCGTCGAGCGGCGCAAGGCGCCCATCATCGGCCGGCTGCTCAACGAGGGCGGCGCCTGGCTGGTGGCGCCCGAGGATCGGCGCTACGGCCAGGACATCCTGATCCCCAAGAACGCCACCGCCGCCGCGGTCGCGGGCCAGGTGGTGGCGGTCGAGCTCACCGAGCCGCCGTCGATGTACTCGCAGCCGGTGGGCCGCATCACCGAGGTGCTGGGCGAGATCGACGACCCCGGCATGGAGATCGAGATCGCGGTGCGCAAATACGAGGTGCCGTATCGCTTCTCGGCACCCACGCTCGCGCAGACGGCCAAGCTGCCCGACCACGTGCGCGCCGCCGACATGAAGGGGCGCATCAACCTGACCGACGTGCCGCTGGTCACCATCGACGGCGAGGACGCGCGCGACTTCGACGACGCCGTCTACTGCGAGCCCCACAAGTCGGGCCGCGGCAAGAACGCGTTCAGCGGCTGGCGCCTGATCGTGGCGATCGCCGACGTCAGCCACTACGTCAAGCCCGGCGAGGCGCTGGACGCCGACGCCTACGAGCGCGCGACCTCCGTGTACTTCCCGCGCCGCGTGATCCCGATGCTGCCGGAGAAGCTGTCCAACGGCCTGTGCTCGCTCAACCCCGACGAGAACCGCCTCGCGATGGTGTGCGACATGCTCATCGGCGAGGACGGCGAGCAGGGGGCGTACCAGTTCTATCCGGCCACGATCCGCTCGCACGCGCGGCTGACCTACACCGAGGTCGCCGCGGTGCTGGGCAACACGCGCGGCCCCGAGGCCGCCGAGCGTGCCGACCTCGTGCCGCACCTGCTGAACCTGCACGACGTCTACCGCGCGCTGCTGAAGGCGCGCACGCGCCGCGGCGCGATCGACTTCGAGACCACCGAGACGCAGATCGTCTGCGACGACAACGGCCGCATCGAGCGCATCGTGCCGCGCACGCGCAACGACGCGCACAAGCTGATCGAGGAGGCGATGCTGGCGGCCAACGTCTGCGCCGCCGACTTCATCGCGCTGCACGAGCATCCCGCGCTGTTCCGGGTGCACGAAGGCCCGACGCCGGAGAAGAAGGTCACGCTGCAGAACTACCTCAAGGCGCTGGGCCTGGGGCTGTCGATCAGCGACGACCCGAAGCCGGCCGAGTTCCAGCAGCTCGCGCAGGCCACGAAGGACCGGGTCGACGCGCAGCAGATCCACTCGATGCTGCTGCGCTCGATGCAGCAGGCGATCTACACGCCCAGCAACAGCGGGCACTTCGGCCTCGCGTACCAGGCCTACGCCCACTTCACGAGCCCGATCCGCCGCTATCCCGACCTGCTGGTGCACCGCGTGATCAAGGCGATCCTGCACGGCAAGAAGTACCACCTGGCCAATCCGCCGGTCGAGAATTCGGCCGCCGAAGGCCTGCGCCTCGGGCGCGCGAATGTCGGCGCCAAGGTCTCGCATTCGGAGATCGCGCAGTGGGTGGCCGCCGGCGAGCACTGCAGCGCCAACGAGCGGCGCGCCGACGAGGCCTCGCGCGACGTCGAGGCCTGGCTCAAGTGCCGCTTCATGCGCGAACGCCTGGGCGAGGAGTTCTCCGGCACCGTCAGCGCGGCGACGACCTTCGGGCTGTTCGTCACGCTCGACGCGCTGTACGTCGAGGGCCTGGTGCACATCACCGAGCTCGGCGGCGAGTACTTCCGCTTCGACGAGGTGCGCCAGGAGCTGCGCGGCGAGCGCACGGGCATCCGCTACGCGATCGGCGCCCGCGTGCGGGTGCAGGTCAGCCGCGTCGACCTCGACGGCCGCAAGATCGACTTCCGCATCGTGCGCGAGGCCGAGGGCGAACGCCTGCTCGGCCGCGGCCGCAAGCCCGAGCCGCGCGGCAACGTCGCGTCGGCGGCGGAGCAGCTGGCGTCGGTCGAGTCGCAGGATCGCGACGTGAAGCGGGCGGCTCGCAAGACCCGGGCGGGTGCGGGCGGCCGTCCCGGCAAGCCGGCGGCGGCCAAGGCGGCGCCGCGCGGCAAGCCGGCGGCCAAGCGGTCCAAGCGCTGAGGTCTTTCCCGGGCTGCCGCGCGGTTGCGCCGGTGCCTGCAGCGTCAGTCCGCGAGGGACTGCGCGGCACGCGCCATGTGCGCCGCGAGTTCGCCCGCGACCAGCGGCAGGCGCGTGCCGAGCGCGAAGTCGCAGGCGCGGCCGTGGATCCAGGCCGCGGCGCGCGCGACCGCGAACGCCTGCGCGACCGCGTCGCCGGCCGCGGGCTGCGCCGACCACAGGCCGCCGATCCAGCCGGCGAGCAC
>DASQCX010000679.1:0-4972 GCA_035634455.1 Burkholderiaceae bacterium | reverse complement strand
ACGCCCATGCCCAGGTCACCGTCGCCGACGCCTGGGTGCGCACCACCGTCGCCCAGCAGACGACCAGCGCCGCCTACATGAGGATCACGTCCGCGCAGGGCGGCAGGCTGGTCGAGGCGAGCTCGCCCGTGGCCGCGTCCGCCGAGGTGCACGAGATGAAGATGACCGGCGACATGATGAAGATGCGCGCCGTCGACGCGCTGCCGCTGCCCGCCGGCAAGCCGGTCGAACTCAAGCCCAACGGCTTGCACATGATGCTGGTGGGCCTGAAGGCGCCGCTGAAGGCGGGCGACGTGGTGCCCATCAAGCTGGTCGTCGAGGATGCGAAGGGCAAGCGCCAGACGGTGGACGTGAAGGCCACCGCGCGTCAGAACTGATTCAGGACAGCGCCTTCATCGCGAGCTTGATGCCCTCGCTGACGCCCACGTCCTTCGGCAGCCCCTTGATCGCCATCGCCGCCTCCTTCTCGTTGTAGCCGAGGGCGATCAGCGCCTGGACGATGTCGCCTTGGGCGTCGCTCTGGATCGCGACGCCGGCAGAGGCGATGTCGGGGCCCAGCTTGCCCTTGAGCTCCAGCAGCAGGCGTTCGGCGGTCTTCTTGCCGATGCCGGGCACCTTCTGCAGCCGTCCGCCCTCCTGGCGCGCGACGGCGCCGGCGAGGTCGCCCACCGACAGGCCCGAGAGGATGGCCAGCGCCGTGCGCGGGCCGATGCCGGAGATCTTGATCAGCAGGCGGAAGGTGGCGCGCTCCTCGTCGCTGAGGAAGGCGAACA
The DNA here is from genome assembly GCA_035634455.1 of Burkholderiaceae bacterium. Classification (GTDB taxonomy): domain Bacteria; phylum Pseudomonadota; class Gammaproteobacteria; order Burkholderiales; family Burkholderiaceae_C; genus Scleromatobacter. The sequence goes on along the minus strand of DASQCX010000679.1, from coordinate 4,199 downwards.
GCTGCTGCGCGTCCTCGCGCACGACGAAATGCGTGAGCAGCGTGACGCGCTCGCCCAGGCCCGGCAGGTTGCAGAACGTGCTCATGGGCACGTCCACCTCGTAGCCGACGCCCTGCACGTCCAGCAGAACCTGCGGGGGCGACTTTTCCGCGACGATGCCCGTGAGACGTCCGATCATGCGGCGATTATCGGATGGGCGGACAATCGCGCCTCGCACTCTCCAATCGAACAACGCCCGTGATCGTCCGCCGCGCCTTCTCCCCACCCGACAACGAGCGCCTCGCCCACGTGTGCGGCGTCCTCGACGAGAACCTGCGCGCGATCGAGCAGGGGCTCAACGTCGCCGTCACCCGGCGCCAGGAGCATTTCCGCGTCGAGGGTGGCAAGCTGCAGGCGCCGCGCGCGATGGCGCTGCTGGAGGCGCTGTACGACCGCAGCGGCCGCCCGATCGACGAGGAACAGCTGCAGCTGATGCTGCACGACGCCCAGCGCGACGTGATCCAGGGCCACGCCAAGCCGGTGCCGCCGGAGGAGGCGGTCGCCGGCGGCGAGATCGTGCTGCACACGCGGCGCGCCAACCTGATCGGCCGCACGCCCAACCAGGTGCAGTACCTGCGGCAGATCCTGTCGCACGACATCACGCTGGGCCTGGGTCCGGCCGGCACCGGCAAGACCTTTCTCGCCGTCGCCTGCGCCGTCGACGCGCTGGAGCGCGCGAGCGTGCAGCGCATCGTGCTGACCCGCCCCGCGGTGGAGGCCGGCGAGCGCCTGGGCTTCCTGCCGGGCGACCTGTCGCAGAAGGTCGACCCCTACCTGCGCCCGCTGTACGACGCGCTGTACGACCTGATGGGCTACGAGCGCGTGACCAAGGCCTTCGAGCGCGGCGCCATCGAGATCGCGCCGCTGGCCTTCATGCGCGGCCGCACCCTCAACCACGCGTTCGTCATCCTGGACGAGGCGCAGAACGCCACGCCCGAGCAGATGAAGATGTTCCTGACCCGCATCGGCTTCGGCACCAAGGCGGTGGTCACCGGCGACCTGACGCAGGTCGACCTGCCGCGCGGCGCGCGCAGCGGCCTGGCCGACGCCAGCGCGATCCTGCGCGAGGTCAAGGGCATCGCGGTGACGCAGTTCGGCGCGTCCGACGTCGTGCGCCACCCGCTGGTGGCCCGCATCGTCGAGGCCTACGAGGCGGCGGCCGTGCGCAACGCCGCCGCTGCCGAGCCGGCGGCCGTCGTGCCCGCCAGCTTCCAGGAAGGCCGCCGCAACAACCGGGGAGGACGCGCCTGATGGCCCGCACCGCATTGCCCGAGCTGCGGCTCAGCCTGCAGTTCGCCGACCCGGCGCACCGCGACCTGCTGCCACGCCACAAGGTCGCGCGCTGGATCCGCGCGGGCCTCGAGGCGCCGGCCACCATCACGGTGCGCATCGTCGGCGAGGACGAGGGCCGCAGCCTCAACCGCGAGTTCCGCCACAAGGACTACGCCACCAACGTGCTGACCTTCGACTACGTGCAGGAGCCCGAGATCGAGGCCGACCTGGTGCTGTGCGCGCCGGTGGTCGAGCGCGAGGCGAAGCAGCAGAAGCTGGCCCTCGTCGCCCACTACGCCCACTTGCTGGTGCACGGCACGCTGCACGCGCAGGGCTACGACCATGAGGACGACGGCCCCGAGGCCGCGTGCATGGAAGCGCGCGAGACCGAGGTGCTGGCGGGGCTGGGGTTCGACGACCCGTACGCCTGAGCGCGGCGCCGGCGGGCGCCACGCCTTGCCCGCCGTTCAGCCGTCGCTGCGCGGCCGGCTCAGCGTGAAGCTCTCGAACGGCGCCAGGTGGCCATCGGGGCCGGTGACGTCGTAGTAGGTGACCTTGATCGTCGTCGTGCCGCCCGCGTGCGTGCCGGGGTCGACCTCGAAGGCCGCGAAGCCGTACGAGTGCGCCGCGTTGCGCACGGCCGACCAGGGCGCGTGTTCGGTCACGTAGATCGGCGGCCGCTTGCCCGTGGCCGGATCGGGCGCGCCGACCGCGGTGATCACGCGGCACTGCGGCGGGTCGAAGAACAGCTGGTTCGACGGCGCCGAGGTGCCGCCGCCGCCGATCACCATGTGCACGGTGCCGTGGCGGGTGTCGATGGCGTCGGTCGCGGTGGCCGCGGGGATCGGCGTCAGCGTGGAGTTGCCCTCGTGGCCGCGGATCGGGTGCGAGCGCTCGTAGTGGTGCTCGTGGCCGCAGACGACCAGGTCGACCCCGTAGCGGTCGAACAGCGGCACCCACTCCTCGCGGATGCCGAGGTCGGCGCCGTTGAACTTGTCGGCGGTCGAGATCGCCACCTGGTGCATGCAGACGACGATCCAGTCGATGCCGGGCAGGCGGCGCGCGCCGGCCAGCTCGCGCTCGAGCCACGCCCTCTGCGCACCGCCCGAGTAGCCGCGCACGTAGCTGTTGCCGCCGTCCTGGTAGACGACGTCGTCGTTGGCGATGCTGACCACGCGCACCGAGCCGGCGCTGAACGCGTACCAGAGGCCGCGCGTGACGTCGGTCTGGCCGTCGGACTCGGGCACCGAGAAGTAGGTCTGGTAGGCCGCGTAGCCGATGGAGCCGTTGCCGAGCTCGTTCTCGTGGTTGCCGGGCGATGGCATCCACGGGCGGTGGCGCGCGCTGCGGGTGTTGTTCTCCCAGAAGTCCCACCAGGTGCGGACGCGGTCGTCGGCGAGGTTGGCGTAGCAGAGGTCGCCGTTGAACAGGTGGAACAGCGGGCGCAGGCGCTCGACGCCCAGTACGGTGCCGCTGGCGGCCGGCGAGCCGAGGTTGTCGTTGACGAACGGCGGGTTGGCCAGCGTCACGCCGGCGGGCGGCACGAAGCGCTTGCCCAGCGTGGGCGTGCCCTGGTCGCCGAAGCTGGTGAAGGTGATGCGGGCGCGGCCGCGCGGCGCGGTGCGGAAGGTGCCGAACTCGGGCTCGGCGCCGTCGTGCAGCGCGCCGTACAGGTACGACGAGTCGGGCGCCAGGCGCTCGATGCGGGCGTGGTGCGCGTAGACGACCTGGTTCGCCTTCGCGTCGGTGTAGCTGACCGTGCGGGCCGGCACCGTCTGCTCGAAGTGGCCGTCCATGCGGCCGACGATCACGCGCGCATCGTGCACCGGCTGCAGCGTGTGCCACGACACCGTCACCTGCGCGGCCGCGTCGGCGCCGAACTGCAGGTGCAGGCCGGCGACGGGCGGCGTGACGGTGGGGTCGGCGCCGGATCGGCGATCGGCGGCGGCCTGCGCGGCGCGCGCGCCCGCGAGCGGCGCGAGGCCGAGGGCGCCGGCCACGCCCGCGGCGGCGAGCAGACGGCGGCGGCTGACTTCGAGGTCGAAGTCGCGGTCGGAGAAGGAGGTCATGGCGGCGGCGGTTCGAGTCCCTGGAGCGACCCATTGAACGCCGCCAATATGACAGGCGCGTATCGCGCGAATGTCATCCGCGCGACGGCGCCGCCATCGTCAACCGCGCTTCAACGCGCGCGCCGCCTCCAGCGCGAAATAGGTGAGCACGCCGTCAGCGCCGGCGCGCCGGAACGCCAGCAGCGACTCCATCATCACGGCCTCGCCGTCCATCCAGCCGTTGAGCGCCGCGCCCTTGAGCATCGAATACTCGCCGCTGACCTGGTAGACGTAGGTCGGCATGCGGAACTCGTCCTTCACGCGGCGCACGATGTCGAGGTAGGGCATGCCGGGCTTGACCATGACCATGTCGGCGCCCTCGGCGATGTCGAGCGCGACCTCGCGCAGCGCCTCGTCGGAGTTGGCCGGGTCCATCTGGTAGACCTTCTTGTTGCTCTTGCCGAGGTTGGCGGCCGAGCCGACCGCGTCACGGAACGGGCCGTAGAAGGCGCTCGCGTACTTGGCGCTGTAGGCCATGATGCGCGTGTGCAGGTGGCCGTCGGCCTCCAGCATCGTGCGGATCGCGCCGATGCGGCCGTCCATCATGTCGCTGGGGGCGACGATGTCGACGCCGGCCTCGGCCTGCACGCGCGCCTGGCGCGTCAGCAGCGCCACGGTGGGGTCGTTGACGATGTAGCCCGTCTCGTCGAGCAGGCCGTCCTGGCCGTGCGAGGTGTAGGGGTCGAGGGCGACGTCCGTCATCACGCCCAGCTCGGGGAAGCGCTTCTTCAGCTCGCCGACGATGCGCGGGATCAGCCCCTTCTCGTTCAGCGCCTCGCG
>DASQCX010000678.1:0-1683 GCA_035634455.1 Burkholderiaceae bacterium | reverse complement strand
TCTCGGCGCTCGAAGGCAAGGGCCTCGCCTACCAGGCCGACAACGGCGACGTGAACTTCGCCGTGCGCAAGTTCCCGGGCTACGGCCGCCTGTCCGGCAAGTCGCTCGACGACCTGCGCGTGGGCGCGGGCCTCGCCGAGCGCGAGGAGCGCGCGGCCCTGGCCGACGCCAAGAGCGACCCGCTCGACTTCGTGCTGTGGAAGTCCGCCAAGCCGTCCGAGCCCGACGACGCCAAGTGGGACAGCGCGTACGGCCCCGGCCGTCCGGGCTGGCACATCGAGTGCTCCGCGATGTCGTGCGCCGTGCTCGGCGAGCGCTTCGACATCCACGGCGGCGGCATGGACCTGCAGTTCCCGCACCACGAGAACGAGATCGCGCAGAGCGAGGGTGCGCTGGGCCATCCGTTCGTCAACTACTGGCTGCACAACGGCTTCCTGAACGTCGACAACGAGAAGATGTCGAAGTCGCTCGGCAACTTCTTCACCATCCGCGACGTGCTCAAGAAGTTCGACGGCGAGACGCTGCGCTTCTTCATGCTGCGCACGCATTACCGCAGCCCGTTCAACTTCAGCGACGCGCACCTCGAGGACGCGCGCTCGGCGCTGCGCCGGCTCTACACGGCGCTCGGCTCGGTCGGCCTGCACGGCGCAGCCGGCGTGGCCGAGCAGCCGGTCGACGCCAGCGACATCGATTGGACCGACCCGCGCGCGGCCGCGTTCCGCGACGCGATGAACGACGACTTCAACACGCCCGGGGCGCTCGCCGTGCTGTTCGAGATGGTCACCGACCTGAACCGCACGAAGTCCGTCGCGACGGCCAGGCTGCTGCGCGCGCTCGGCGCGACGCTGGGCGTGCTGCAGCAGGAGCCGCAGGCCTTCCTGCAGGCCGGCGCCGCGCTGACCGACGCCGAGATCCAGTCGCGCATCGAGGCCCGCGCCCAGGCCAAGAAGGACAAGGACTTCGCGGCCTCCGACCGCATCCGCAAGGAGCTCGCGGACCTCGGCATCACGCTGAAGGACGGCCCGGAAGGCACCAGCTGGGTGAAGGCCTGACATGGTGAGTGTTGCGGCCGCTCCCGCCGTGTCCGATTTCGCCCGCGACGTGCCCGCGTACTGGGACGACGCCTGCCGCCACCTGGCCAAGCGCGACCGGGTGATGAAGAAGCTGATCCCGCAGTTCGGCGACGCGCGCCTGCAGAGCAACGGCGACGCCTTCACCACGCTGGCGCGCTCCATCGTCGGGCAGCAGGTGTCGACCAAGTCCGCCCAGGGCGTGTGGCGCAAGCTGGTCGCGGCCGTCGACGGCCCCGACGTCGAGCTGCTGCAGCCCGTGGCGGTGCTCGAACTGGCGCCCGAGGGGCTGCGCTCAGCCGGGCTGTCGGCGCGCAAGGTCGAGTACCTGCGCGACCTGGCGCACAATTTCAGCAACGGCGCCGTCCACGTCGGCCAGTGGCACGGCATGGACGACGAGGCCATCATCGAGGAACTGGTGGCCATCCGCGGCATCGGCCGCTGGACGGCGGAGATGTTCCTGATCTTCCATTTGCTGCGTCCGAACGTGCTTCCGCTGGACGATCCGAACCTCCTGCGCGGAATCAGCGAAAATTACTTCAGCGGCGAGCCTGTCTCGCGCGCCGAGGCCCGCGAACTGGGCGAGGGGTGGGCCCCGTACCGCTCCGTCGCC
>DASQCX010000677.1:0-5014 GCA_035634455.1 Burkholderiaceae bacterium | reverse complement strand
GCCGGTTGCGCTGGTCGAATTCGCGCGCTATTTCCTGTGCAGCGCGCTGGCGTTGGGGGTCGACTGCTCGCTCTTTGCGCTCGCGTTGCGCGTGGGTCTGCCGTACCAGGCCGCGGCGGCCACCGGCTTCGTGGGCGGCGTCGCGACGGCTTATGGGCTGAGCGTGCGCTGGGCGTTCCGCCGGCGCAGCGTCGCCAACGCGCATGTCGAGTTCCTCGTCTTCCTGGGCATCGGCATTCTCGGGCTCGGCCTGACCGAGGCCCTGCTGTGGCTGCAGATCGGCGTGCTGGGCATCGGTCCGATGATCGCGAAGCTGTGCGCCTCGGTCGCCGTGTTCCTGTTCAACTTCGGGGCACGCAAGCTGCTGCTGTTCACGCGGCGTGTTCCGCCGCCGGCCACCGTTGCCGCGTGAGCGGCGTGCGCCGGTCGCCGCGGCGACTCGGCGACAATGACCCGCCCCGAGATCCTCGAGCTTGGACATCGGCCACGGGGGGCCTTGCGCCGCCGACGGCGTGCATCCGACCGTTTCCCTGCCCTACACGCCTGACCGAGGCGATTTCACATGACGTCCATCGCTGAACCCGCCGCGACCGAGCCTTCCAGTGCGCAGCGCGAGGCCGCGCACGGCTGGCAGCAGTTCGCGGCGCTGCGCATTCCGCCCTTGGCGGGGGCCCTCCTGATCGCGGCGCTGTGGATGATCGCTCGCCCGTATCGCGGCGTGCGGCACGACGGCATCCTGTATCTTGGCCAGACGCTGGCCCACCTGATGCCCAAGAGCATCGGACAGGACCTGTTCCTGGCCTACGGGTCCCAGGACAACTATTCGATTTTCTCGATGGTGATGGCGCCGCTGGTCAAGCACCTGGGCGTGGCCGCCTCGGAGTACGGCGTCCTGTTCGCGTGCCAGGCGGCCTTCGTCGCCGCCTGCTGGCTGCTCACCGCCGAACTGCCGTCCCGCTTCCTCCGCTGGTGCGCGATGCTCGCCCTGATTTCCCTGCCGCACGCCTATGGCGGCGAGGGCGCCGTAGGCTTCGCCGAACCGTTCCTCACCGCGCGGGTCATGGCGGAGCCCGTGCTCGTGCTCAGCCTGGCCTGGCTGCTGCGTGGTCGCATGGCGGCGGCCTTGGCGGCGATGCTCCTGGCGATCGCCATCCATCCGCTCATCGCGTTGCCGGCGCTCGGGACCGCCTGGATCTACCTGTGCCTGCAGGATCGCCGGTGGTGCTGGGGCGTGCTGCCGATCGCGTTCGCGGCGCTGGCGGGCGCCCTCGGCCTGGCGCCGTTCGACGCGCTCTGGCGGCGCTACGACCCGGCATGGCTCGCGAGCGTCAAGTTCGCGAATTCGCTGGTGTTCATGGCCAACAGCAGCTTGCTGGACTGGACGCCGACGCTCTTCGACCTCGGCGTCCTGTGCCTGGCGGCGGAACGCCTGGCAGGCAGCGCCATGGCGCGCCTGATCAAGGCACTGCTTGCTTGCACGCTGGCGTTCACGATCCTGTGGGGTCTCGGCGCGGATCTGCTGCACGACGTGCTGCTGACCCAACTGCAGCTCTGGCGCGTGTTCTGGCTCACCCACCTGCTGGCCTTGCTGCTGTTGCCTGCGCTGCTGCTGGATTTCTGGGGACGCGGGCTCGTGGGACGCTGGTGCGCGGCCGCCTTCGTGCTGGCCGCGGTCGCGGTCGGGGCCAACCTGCCGACGGGGTGGCTGTGCGTCGCGTGGGCGGCGCTGTCCTGGCTGCTTCTGCGCTCTGGCGCGCCGGTCACGCCAGGCCTCGTCCGGCTCGCGACGGGGGCGTCGATCCTGGCGATGCTCGTCGCCACCGGACTCCTCGGCTGGCGGACCGAGGCGGCGGTCGCGAGCTTCGGCGATCGCTTCAACGGTACGTCGCGCACCCAGATCGTGCTGGGCCTGAGCCTGGTGACGGCGGTCGTCGGCTATGTGGTGCTGCGCGGCCTCGGGGCCGCCGGGAAGTGGCGGATCATGGCCGTCGCCGCGGTCCTGGGGCTGGCCGCTTGCGGATCGTCCTGGTGGGATCAGCGATCCGACTGGCAGCGCTTCGTCGAGAACGGCTTCGAGGAGCAGGGGCTGCCCTTCGACGGCCTGATCCCTCCGGACGCGACGGTCTATTGGGACTCGTCGCTGCTCGAGCCCTGGCTGCTCCTCCATCGAGCGCAGTTCTACGCCCTGGAGCAAGGCGGCGGCGTGCTCTTCAACCGACGCAATGCGATCGAGTTCGAAGCGCGCAAGAAGGTGGTCGCGCCGCTGCTCGTGCAACGCTCGGTCTGCCAGACCGTCGCGAAGCTGACCGGCGCGGATCTTTCCGACGTGGCCACCTGCGCGCCCACGCCCGAGGTCATCAGCGAAGTCTGCCATCAAAAGGGCCATCCCGACTACCTCGTGATCCAGACGGGCCTGGCCGATATCCCCGGCTCCACGGCGACCTGGAAGTTCCGTCCGGACGATCCCCAGAAGACGCGCATCTATCGACTCTACGAGTGCGCCCTGCAACACTGATTCCCTGCAACGGTCCGCGCATGCGCCACGGCGGCGACGGACCGGAATGAAAGAAGATCCATGTCCAACGACACCACCGTCATCATCGGCGCCGGTCCCGCCGGCCTGACCGCCGGCCTCGAACTCGTCCGCGCCGGCAAGCGCGACGTCCTCGTCCTGGAGGCCACCGACGACATCGGCGGCCTGTCCAAGACGGTCAACTACAAGGGCAACCGCATCGACATCGGCGGCCACCGCTTCTTCTCGAAGTCGGACTGGGTGATGAACTGGTGGCGCGAGATGCTGCCGGTCGCGATGCCGCCGGGCGCGGGCAGCGAGAGCGAGTTTCGCGTCGCCTACCAGGGCGCGTCGCGCCTGCTCGGGGCCGAGCACGTCCACGCGACCGAGGCCGACGAGGCCGTCATGCTGCTGCGCAACCGGCTCTCGCGCATCTACTTCAACGGCGCGTTCTTCAGCTATCCGCTGAGTCCCGGCCTGGACATGGTCAGCAAGCTGGGCGTGGCCAAGTGCTCGCAGTTCGCGTTCAGCTACGCGCGCTCGCACCTGGCGCCGATCAAGCCCGAGGTCTCGCTGGAAGACTTCTTCATCAACCGCTTCGGCCGCGCGCTGTACCTGCAGTTCTTCAAGTCCTACACCGAGAAGGTGTGGGGCGTGCCCTGCAACGAGATCAGCGCGGCCTGGGGCGCGCAGCGCGTCAAGAGCCTGAACATCGGCAACATGATCGCGCACGCGCTCAAGAAGCTGGTACCCGGCGGCCAGGGCGACGCGCAGGAGAAAACCTCGCTGATCGAGAACTTCCTCTATCCCAAGCTCGGCCCCGGCCAGATGTGGGAGACCGCGGCCAAGCGCTTCGAGGCCGGCGGCGGCCGCATCATCCGCCGCGCCAAGGTCGTGGGCATGGAGCGCGACGGCGACCGCGTGAAGGCGGTGACGGCGCTGGTCGACGGCGCGCAGACCCTGCGCGTGGAGGCCGCCAACGTCGTCTCGACGATGCCGGTGAAGGACCTCGCCGTCGCGATGCAGGCCGACATGCCAGGCGCGATCGCCGGCATCGGCACGCAGCTGCAGTACCGCGACTTCATCACGGTCGGCGTGCTGTACCGCAAGCTGCGCAAGACGGCCGCCGCGATCGACCCGCGCACCCACCTGGTGGCCGACAACTGGATCTACATCCAGGATGCCGGCGTGAAGGTGGGCCGCCTGCAGATCTTCAACAACTGGAGCCCGTACATGGTCGCCAGCCCGGACACGGTCTGGGTCGGCCTGGAGTTCTTCGCCAAGGACGACGACGAGCTCTGGGGCATGTCGGACGAGGCGCTCAAGGCGCTCGCGCTGCGCGAGATGCAGCAGCTCAAGCTGGCCGACGAGGCCGACGCGCTCGATGCCGTCGTCATCCGCATGCCCAAGGCCTACCCGGGCTACTTCGGCAACGCCTACGAGCACTTCGACGAGCTGCGCGCGTACCTCGACGGCATCCGGAACCTGTACCTGATCGGCCGCAACGGCATGCACCGCTACAACAACCAGGATCACTCGATGCTGTCGGCCAGGTTCGCGGTCGAGGCGATCCTGGCGGGCAGCGGGGACAAGTCGGCGATCTGGGGGGTCAACATCGACGACGACTATCACGAGGAAACGGACAAGTCCTGACGGCCCGGAGTCCGTGCGCATTTCGACGGCGCCTCTTGCCAGAAGACTCTGTTTCCAACATCGCGCGATCTTCCTGACATGGATCTCCCCGCCGGCCTGAGCCACTCCTTCCGAAAGGAGCCTTGCACGTCAGCCCTGACGTTGCTGGACGCCGCGCTGATCGCGTACCTGGCGCTGCCGCTGCTGATCTTCTGCGCCTGGTTCAAGCTGCCCGTCGCCACGGCCTTGGCGGTGCTGCTTTCGTACTCGTTGTGGACGCTGCGGAGCGAAGTGCGCTGGCGCGAGCTCGGGGTGCGGCCCGTCACGATCGCGACCATCGCCGTCGTCGCGCTGGTCTGGACGGCGATCGCCGGCGTCGGCCACTTCTTCTACGCGAACACCGATTGGATCGTTCGCGACGCCGTGCTGCGCGACCTCACTGCGACGGCGTGGCCGCCACAGTATCCGGTCGACGGCGACTTCGCGCTGATTCTCCGCGCGCCCGTGGCCTACTATCTGCCCGCCGCGGTGATCGGTTGGCTTGCCGATCCCGCCGTCGGCGACTTCGCGCTGTATCTCTGGACAGCGCTGGGCCTGACCCTGTTCCTGTGCGCGGTGACGGAGCTGTTCTCGACACCTCGCCAGCGAGCGGTGGCCGTGGCCTTGATGATCGCCTTCGGCGGTCTGGACCTGATCGGCTACTCGCTGTCGAGGGGGGCGATCCCGCGAGCGAGCCAGCACCTGGAGGCCTGGTCCAGGCTCGCGCAGTACTCCTCGAATTCCACCCTGCTGTTCTGGGTTCCCAATCACGCCCTGCCGGCCTGGTTGGGCATGGCGCTGATCCTGCGCCTGTGGCGGCAACCGGCCCTT
>DASQCX010000676.1:0-2928 GCA_035634455.1 Burkholderiaceae bacterium | reverse complement strand
GGCCGCCTTCGGCTGGCAGCGCGACATGCCGATCTACTTCGACGCGCAGGCGCCCGCCGACCTCGAGGCGCGGGCGCGCCTGGTGGCGGCCGACATCGTCCCGAAGTTCACCGCCGCGGAACTGACGGAGGCCGGCGCGCAGCTGCCCGACGCCGCGCGCGACTTCCCCGGCAAGCTCGGCTTCGTCGAGCTGCAGAACGGCGACGCCCCGCCCAGCTACGTGGCCGGCACGTCCAACTTCTACGTCGTGACGCGCTACAACTGGTCGAGCTACTACGCGATGGCGGTGGTGGAGCTGGGCGCGGCGCTCAGGCGCGAGATGGCGCTGGCGCCGGCGGCACGCACCTTGCCGAACTAGCAGTCACCGCAACAGGATCTTCGCCGTGATGATGGCCGGATCATTCTCGTAGCCGCGCAACGCCAGTGCCGAGACTTTCTGCCGGATGTCGGACGGCCCCCAGAACTCCCAGGACTTCGAGGCCATGAACACGCGGATGTCCGCCTCCTGGTCGCGGCAGACCTTCCCCGCAGCGAGCCCTAGCCTGATGCGAGTATCGGAATCGGCCATGCCGGCCTCGATCAGATCGAGGCGCAGGCGACCGAGCACGATTTCGCCGTAGCGAGCGCAAGTGAAGAGCTTGTAGCGTCCTTCGGGAATCTCGTGGCTCGCCACGAGGGAAGCCAGTGCGACACCGGGTGAATCGAGAAAGGATTTGGCCTCGAAGGCGATCACCTCGTTCTCGGCGAAGTTCAACGCGACCAGGTCGATCTCCGGGCGCGGGATCGACGGTTTCCCGATGCGACGCTTCTCGTCCTTCGTGACATTGACCTTGAAGGAGCGGCGAACCCAGCGGCCTTCCGCCTCCAGCAGGGTGGCAACGATGCTCTCGAAATGATCCATGGAAGTCGTGCAGTGAACGTCTTGACGCCGACTCTACGCCGGCAGCCAGGCGCCCTCGACGCTGCGCCACGCGCAGCCGTAGGTCCGCTCCAGCACCGGCGCGCTGAGGATCGCGTCGACCGGGCCCGCCTGCCAGCCGCCGTCGCCCGACAGCGCCAGCACGTGCGTGGCGACGCGCGCGATCCAGCTCGGGTCGTGCGCGCTGGCGATCCACGCGCGATCGCCCGCCGACTGCGTCAGCCAGCGGCCGACGAGCTGCTGGTGCGCGGGATCCTGGAACGACACCGGCTCGTCCAGCAGCATCAGGCCGGCGCCCTGCATCGCGCACTGCGCCAGCGCGACGCGCTGGCGCTCGCCGCCGGACAGCTGGTCGACGCGGCGGCCGGCGAGCGCGGCGATGTCCAGCGCGGACAGCAGTTCGGACGGGCTCGACCCGCTCGTCGCGACCTCGCTGAGCGCCAGCACGCGCTCCACCGTCAGCGCGAAGCGATCCTGCGGCTGCTGCGGCATCAGCGCGCGCAGCGTGGCGGCGGCGCCGGCGGGCCAGTCGCCTTGCGGGCGGCCTTGCCACAGCACGTCGCCGGTGCGCTCGGGCACGTTCAGGCCGGCCAGCGCGCGCAGCACCAGGCTCTTGCCGGCGCCGTTGCGGCCGATCACGCACCAGCGCTCGCCTGCGTGCACGCGCCAGGCCAGGCCGTCGACCAGCAGGCGGCCGGCCGCGCGCAGGGTCAGCGCGCGGGTCTCGAGCAACGGCGTGTCGCTCACTTCACGCTCCGCGCCAGAAACCAGATGAAGCACGGCGCGCCGATCAACGCCATCACCGCGCCCACGGGCAGCTCCAGCGGCGCGACCGCGATGCGCGCAAGCAGGTCCGCGCCCATCACCAACGCCGCGCCGGACAACATCGCCAGCACGGCCAGCTCGCGCGTGCGCAGCACGCCCGCGAGCCGCCAGCCCTGCGCGACGACCAGGCCGACGAAGCCCACCGAGCCCGCGGTCGACACCGCCAGCCCCACCGCCAGCGACGCGAACACCAGCAGCTCCAGCCGCAGCCGCCGCACCGGCTCGCCCAGCAGCCAGGCCGCGTCGGCGCCCAGCATCAGGCGGTCGACGGAGCGGCCGCGCGCCCACAGCCACGCGACGAAGACCGCCGCCGCCACGAGATTCCACAGGCTGGCGTCGGCGCCGGACAGGTCGCCCACCATCCAGAAGATCGCGCCGCGCAGGCGCTCGTCGGGCACCAGCGCGAGCATCAGCGTGGCGACGGCGCCGAAGATCGCCGCCAGCATCGTCCCGAGCAGGATCAGCTTGGGCGACGCGTCGTCCGCGGCCGCCAGCGCGGGCCGCGCCAGCCACAGCAGCAGCAAGCCCGCCACCAGCGCGCCCGACGCCGCGCCGATCCACAGCTGCGCGCCCAGCAGCAGCGCCGCCAGCGCGCCGACGGACGCGCCGGTCGAATGCCCCAGCACGTACGGGTCGGCCAGCGGGTTGCGCAGCAGCACCTGCAGCGCCAGGCCCGCGAGCGCGAGCAGGCTGCCCACGCCCGCGGCCGCGGCCACGCGCGGGGCGCGCAGCGTCACGACCAGCTGCCAGTCCCAGCCGGCCGCGCCGAGCCCCAGCGCGAGCGCGGCCACCAGCGCGGTCGCGAGCGCCAGCAAGGCGATGCGCAGGACGGCGGGGTCGCGGGCGGGCATGGCGGGCGTGCGGGGTAGCGTCAGCGGGTCATTGCCACTGGCCGTGCAGCGAGACCGTCACCGTCGGCTGCGGGGCGGTGTAGCCCAGCACCTCCGGCACGTGCCTGTCGGCCAGGTCGTTGGCCTTCACGCCAATGGACCAGTTCGGCGACAGCGCATGCGAGGCCGTCAGGCCCAGCACCGTGCGCGCCTTGGCCTGCACCGTGGCGTAGGTGATCGGGTCGACGTCGGCGCGGACGCCGGTGTACTGCAGCCACACGCCGGTCTCCCAGCCCAGCACCGGCACGCGGTAGTTGGCCGCGACCACCGTGCGGGCGCGGCGCAGCAGCGCGG
>DASQCX010000675.1:0-1515 GCA_035634455.1 Burkholderiaceae bacterium | reverse complement strand
GTCGCCTTCTGGCCGCCCGAGATGCCGGGGAACGGCGTCGGCTTCACCTCGAACGTGTCGCCCAGGTCCTTCGTGTACGCCGCCGGCATCGGGTCGGGGCCGCGCAAGAACGTGATGATGCCGCCGTCACTCAGCGGCGCGATCGCCGGGTGGATCACGCTCTTGCCGGCGCTGGCCCGCAGGTCGCCCTTCGCCACCTTCCAAGTCGCGCCGTTGTCGCGGCTGACGACGAAGCGCTCGTCCTTGTGCTTGTCGCCGTCGCACGCCAGCACGATCACGCCGTCCTTCGTCACGAACGCCGAGCACGGCTGGCTCAGCGCGTCGGGGTCGTCGCGCGTCACCATGATCCGCGGCTTCGACCACGTGACGCCGTTGTCGTCGGACCAGCGCACGATGTCGCTGGCGTAGTCCCAGCCGTGCAGCGACTGCGTGCAGAAATGATAGATGCGCTTGCCGTGCGTCAGTAGCACCGGGGCGTGGCAGTTGACGTCCGGGACGCCGAAGAAGAACGACGCCGGCTCCCACTTGTCGGCGCCGACGCGCAGCCGGCTCGCCGCCTGGGCCAGCTCGCGGCCGCGCTCGTCGACGCAGGTGTACCACGCCGCCAGCACGTCGCCGTTGGGGCAGACGCAGCACGCCCCGAAATGGTTGTGCTGCGCGAAGATCGGCCCCCAGGCGTCCTGCGGCATCGCCGGGTTGGTGCCCGCCTTCACGAAATCGACGAAGTACGGCTTGGCGGGGTCGGGGCCGTCCTTCGGCGCCGCCGTCTGCTTGACGTCCTTCTGATACGCGGCCAGCACCGGCGGCAGCGGCTTCGTCGCCGGCATCTCGCCCAGCACGACGCGGAACCCGGTGTAGGGGTTCGCGTCCTCGGGCATCAGGCCGGAGCGGTTGGCGCTGCGGGCGTAGCGCATCGCGTCGCGCCGGGCCGGCACGAGCCAGCTCCAGCCGCGCACCACACGCGCGTAGCCGTCGGCGCGGCCGACCGGGTCGGCCTGATCGCCCGCCTCGTAGGGGCCGTACCAGTCGTGGCACCACTCCGCGACGTTGCCGTGCATGTCGTGGAGGCCCCACGCGTTCGGCTTGTACGAGCCGACCGGCACCGTCTTCTGCGGCTTGCCGTCCGGCGCGGCGCCGAGGTTGGCCTGCTCGGCGGTGAGCTTGTCGCCGGTGTGGTACGGCGTGGTCGTGCCGGCGCGGCAGGCATACTCCCACTCCGCCTCCGTCGGCAGGCGGTACGGCTTGCCCTCCTTCTTCGACAGCCAGTCGCAAAACTCGACCGCCTGCTGCCACGTCACGTACGTCACCGGCTCGTCGTCCGCGGTCGAGGCGCCGCCCTTGCCGCGGTACTTCTTGTGCGCGGGGTCGAACTGCTCGTACTGGGCGTTCGTCACTTCGGTGGCGCCGAGGTAGAAGGCTGTCGTGATCTTCACCTTGTGGGCCGGCGCCTCGTCCGCGTCGCGCGTCAGCCAGGCGTCGCGCGACGCCGGCGGCGCGTCGCCCTGGCCCATCGTG
>DASQCX010000674.1:0-2342 GCA_035634455.1 Burkholderiaceae bacterium | reverse complement strand
GTGCCGAACCGGCCGGCCCCTCGGGGGCAGGGAGCGCCAGCGACCGTGGGGCCCACATTCCGGGGTCAGGTCTGAACGGCGCGCGTCAAGGTAGTTGTCGCCTCACTTAAGCAGCCAGAGGCTGCAAAGAGGTGTCGGCCGCCTTGCCGAGCATCGACGCTCGTTCAGGGTTGAGCGCCACCGGGCCGACAGCAGACCAGTTGCGCGTACAGCGCGCCCAGCGCCGAGGCGTGCGAGCGCGGGCGTGGCAGTAGACGGTGTGCCGCGCGGCGAGGATGGCGGTGTCGTCGCCCGCATGCCGCTGCGCCGGACTGACGTAGCGGATGCCACTGTGGCGGTGCTCGTGGTTGTACCAGCGCACGAAGCTCGTCGCCCAGGCCCGCGCACCATCGAGGTCGGTGAAGCCCCTCGCAGGGAATTCCGGTCGGTACTTGGCGGTGCGGAACAGCGCTTCGGCATAGGCGTTGTCGTCGCTGACCCGCGGCCGCGAGTACGACGGCTTGACCCCCAGCCGTTGCAGCGTTGCCAGCACCGTCGAGGACTTCAGGCTGGCACCGTTGTCGCCGTGCAGCACGGGCCGGCGCTCGTGCAATGAGATGCGTTCACTCAGCGCAGTGCGGCGTACCAGCGCGGCGGCGTACTCGGCATCATCCTTGTCGTGCACCTCCCAGCCGACGATCTTGCGGCTGTACAAGTCCAGGATCAGGTACAGATAAAGCCAGCGACCGGCGACCTGCGTGGGCAGATACGTCATGTCCCAGCACCAAACCTGGCGCGGCCCGGTCGCGATGTGCGTGGTGGGCGGCTTCACTGCACCGGCAGGCTTGGCCCGGCCTCGATGGCGCGACTGGCCGTGCGCCTTGAGCACGCGCCCGAAGCTGGACTCGCTGGCCAGGTAGACGCCTTCGTCGGCCAGCATCGGCACGATGCGCGCGGGCGGCATGTCGGCAAAGCGCGGCTGGTTGGCCACGCGTAGCAACTCCTGGCGCTCGTGCTCGCTCAGCGCGTGGGCCGGCTTCGGGCGTACGGCCTTGGGTCGCCCATCGCCGCCTACCAGACCGTCCGCGGCCTGCCAGCGCTGCAACGTGCGAAGGTCGATCCCCGCCATCTCGCAAGCGGGGCGCAGCCGCGCGCCACTGGCTTGGGCCTTGAGGATGTCCTGGGCAAGATGGCGGCGATCTTCGAGGCCGATCATTCGTCCTCGCCCTTTTGGAAGATCGCCTCGAGTTTTTTTGACAGCACCAGCAACGCGGTGGTTTCGGCCAGCGCAGCGTTCTTGCGCCGCAGGTCGCGCTCGAGCTCCTGGATGCGGCGGCGATCCTGCTTGCTCTGGCTTGGCGGCCGGCTCGCTGGGGCCGACGCGGGCTTGGGCTCGCCCAGCGCATCGAGCGCCGCTTTGCGCCAGGTATCCAGCTCGTGCAGGTGAACACCGTTGGTTCGGCACCAAGCGCTCTTGGCCGCCTCGTCCATCGCCGCCGTCGCCAGCACCGCGTCCAGCCGCGCCGCCGCCGTCCAGCTCACTTCCTCGCCCTTGCCGGCGGCCGCCTCCTCCTGCCACCGCGCCAGGGTCTCGGGCTGCACACCAATGCTCACCGCGACTGCCTCGATGGACGCGTTCTCGGGCGGCTGCAACCGCGTCAGGGCTCTTCTCTTGAATGCCGATCCGTATCTAGCCAATGTCGTCTTTCGTCGTCGCCCCCGGGTTGGTTCTATCGGGGCGACAACTATTCTGACGCGGGGGGTGAAGACCTGACCCCACCCTGCGAACGAGCGCAGCAAGCCGGCCGCAGGCCCAACCCAGGGAGGGAGGCATCCGGCTCCGCCAGTGCCGAACCGGCCGGCCCCTCGGGGGCAGGGAGCGCCAGCGACCGTGGGGCCCACATTCCGGGGTCAGGTCGAAGACCTGACCCCACCCGCTGCGGACGCGCTCCGGCGGCCGGTATCATCAGCGCCTCCCAAGAGCAGCGACCGCGCCGCGGAGGCAGATTGCGAGAGCCATGAAGACCTGCTTGCTTCGCCTCGGGCTGGCCGCGCTCGCCGGGAGCGCCGCCGGCGCGCCCGCGCTCTCCCCGGTGGCCGTCTCCGTCCAGCGGGCGATCGAGGGCAATCCGGCGGTGGCCGCGAGCTTCAACGCCTTCCGCGCCGCGAACGAGGAAGTGGGCGTCGCCGCCGGCGCCTGGAAGCCCCACGTCGACGCCTCCGCCGACGCCGGCCGCCGCGCCTGCGGCCACACCGAAGCCGAGCGCGATGAGCGTCGACGATCGCGAACGTGCGCTCGCGCTGCAGGGCACGCCCGACTCGAAGGCGCTGCTCAAGCACCAGCTCGAGCAGCGGATGAACAA
>DASQCX010000673.1:0-8349 GCA_035634455.1 Burkholderiaceae bacterium | reverse complement strand
GGTCCAGCGCGTACCCGAGCAGCGCCAGCACGCCGGCTTGCCAGGCCACGGCGACGAGCGAGCACGCCACCACCAGCGCGGTGCTGCGCGCGCAGCGGGTGTAGGCGTACAGCACGCCGGCGCAGATCACCAGCGCGACCGCGAAGAAGGCCAGCACCTGGCGCAGTCCCTCGATGAGGTCGCCCATCACCTTGGCGAACCCGGTGACGTGGATCGCGACCGAGTCGCTGTCGTACTTCGCGCGCAGGTCCTCGAGCCGCCGCTCCAGCTCGCCGTAGTCCAGCGGCTTGCCCGTCTGCGGATTCACGTCCAGGAGCGGCACGAAGACGATGCTGGAGCGGCCGTCGGCCGCGACGATCTGGCCGATCTCGCCCGAGCGCTCGACGTTGGCGCGCACCTGCGCCAGCGCCTGCGGCGACCCGTCGTAGCCGTCGCCCATCACCGTGTCGCCGTCCAGCCCGTCCTCGGTGACGGCCACCCAGCGCGTGTTGGGCGTCCACAGCGACTTCACGAACGGCCGGTCGACGCCGGGCATGAGGTAGAGCTCGTCGCTGATCTTCTGCAGCACGGCCAGGTAGTGGCGGTCGTAGATCGTGCCGTTGCGGGCCTCGACCACGACGCGCACGGCGTTGCCCTGCACGCCCAGATCGGCCTGGTGGGCCAGGTAGTTGACGATGTAGGGATGCCGCTTCGGGAGGGTCTTCTCGAAGCTCGCGTTCAGCGTCAGCTTCGTGGCCTGCCAGCCCAGCAGCAGGGTGGCCAGCAGGCACAGCAGCATCACCCAGGGACGATGGTTGAAGAGGAGCCGTTCGGGCCAGGAGCCCGAAGCCGTATCGAAGTCTTCGAGTCGGGCCACCACCGGCTGGGCCGCGAGCGTGTCGGATGCGTGCATGGTCGAGGTCGGGATGTCGGGGTTCAAGGGGCGGCGCGCCGCGTGCCGCGCAGGCTGGCCAGCACCCAGGCACCGTCCGGCGCGGCGGCCAGGCCCGCGGCGGGCAACGCGCCGGCGGGCGACTTCAGCGAGCCGAAGCTGCGGCCGTCGTCGCGGCTGGCAAGCAGCGCCCCGGCCTGGGTCATCAGCACGATCTCGTCAGGCGCGGGCTCGTAGCCGGCCTGCAGCGTGGCGGCCGTGCCGAGATCGAGCTTGTCCCAGTGCTCGCCGCCGTCGGCGGAGCGATAGGCGCTGCCGCGCAGTCCGTACGCGAGCAAGGCCCCCGAGCGCGTGGCCAACAGTCCGAAGAAGCTTCCCTTGTAGGGCGACGGCAGGGCCGTGAAGCTGGCGCCGCCGTCGGAGGAACGCAGCAACAGGCCTTGCTCGCCCGCGATGAACACGCGATCTCCGACAAGCCGCACCGCGTACAGGTGAAGGCCGTGCGGGTTCGCGGCGGCGCTTGGCAGAGGCGTCCAATGCCTGCCGCTGTCGTTCGTGGCGAAAGCGAGGCCATACGCTCCGACGGCCACGGCATGGAGCGGATCGGTGGCGTCGACGTCGAAGAACGGCTTGTCCGGACCATCGTCCACCATGCGCTGCGCATCGCGCCGGAGCCGCTCGTCGGTGCCCGCCGCGGCCATGAGCGCCGCCGCGGCACGGACACCGTCCCACTGCAGCGTCCAGCGGCGGCCGCCGTCCTCGGTCCGGAGGATCACCCCCAGGTGACCCACGGCCCAGCCGGTGCGCTCGTCGACGAAGCGCACGGCCGTCAACGCGGACTGCACGGGTACCTCGGCCTGCCGCCAGTGCCGGCCGCCGTCGTCGGAGCACAGCACCGTGCCGCGCTCGCCGACGGCCACCAGGCGCGCGCCGGCCCGGGCCACGGCCAGCGTCGCGGCACCCGGGGCCTTGGGGCTGGCGAGCGCGGGCTCCGTCAGCGCGGCCGGCAGCGCAGGCTGTGCCGCCCTGGCCGCGAGGCAGGACGACGCCAGCACCGCCGCGAGCCATCGGCGCACGGTCATCGCGTCCCCTCGTTGGCCAGCGCGTCCGGGCTGAAGAACGAGCGCGCCAACGGGGCCACCGCCTTGTACTGCGACGGCAGCTCGTTGCTGGCCATGTTCAGGTAGTAGGCGCCGGTCTGCAGGTCGTAGCCGCCCCACAGCACGTTGCCGACGACGGCGGGGATGTCCGGCGCCAGCAGCATCAGCGTGTAGTTGGTGCGCCAGAGGTCGCCCTTGGCGTCCCAGCCGTCGAACAGCACGATCTGCCAGCTGTCCTCGTCGAAGTAGTACTTGCGCTTGGGGACGACGTGGCGCTTGCCCTCTTGCAGCGTGGCCTCGACCTCCCACACGCGATGCAGCTCCCAGCGCACCAGGCCCGGGTTCAGCGTGTTGGGCGCGACGAGGTCGGCCACCTTGGCGGCCGCGGCCTTGTTGTTGTTGTAGGGGACGTAGACCTCCTTCTTGCCCACCAGCTTCAGCGCGTGCTTGTCGTTGGGGCCGAACAGCATGAAGGCCTCGTCGAACAGCCCGATGCCCGACGTCACGGAGTCCGGCGTGTCGTAGGCCACGGAAGGCGCCTTGCGCACGCGGCGCTGCCCAACCAGGTATTGCCACAGGCCGCGCGGCTCGCTCGCGTTGACGTTGTCCTGCGCGAGGATGGCCTCGCCCGCCTTCGAGCCCGGCTCCGTCACCAGGAACTTGCCGAGCTGGTAGTAGCCGTCGAACTTCTCGAGGCTGCCGTCCTGGTCGTAATACGGGCGGCGGATGCTCTGCACGCCGCCGGAGGCCATGGCGCGGCGGCCGTCCGCCGTCACGACCCACACGCGCACCGGCATCTGGACGCTGCTGCCCACCCAGGCCAGCCGGTGGTTCTGGAAGACCTCGTAGCCGTCCTTGGGCTCCGGAAACGGGATGCCGCCGTAGGCGCCCTGCGTCCCGTAGCCGTTGTCGACCAGCTTGGCGCGCGTGGCGTTCTTGAAGGTGTTGTCGTAGACCCATTGCGGCGCGGCGGCCGTCCGGTGGGTGGGATAGACGTCGATGTGGAAGTCGGGGTACTTCTTCATCAACGCCTTCACGCCGTCGGTCAGGCGCGCGTCGTACTGCGCCATGTTCCTGGCGTTGATCGAGTACAGCGGCTGCTCGCCGGCGAAGGGGTCAGGGCGTGGATCGCCGCTCTTGTAGCCGGCCGGCGCCTTGGTCAGGCCGCCGTCCCACGCGGGGATGCTGCCGTCCTTGTTGGCGGCGCGCTCGGCGCCGAGAGGGGTCAGCGTGGACTTGAGCTTGGCGGCGTCGTCGGCCGACACCGCGGCGCGGGCGGCTGGGATCGCGAAGGCCAAGAAGGCTGCCAGGGCCAGGAAGTGATTGCGGGGCATGGAAAGACTCCGTGAATTCAAAAGGTTCGGGACATGCTGAACGCCACGTAGCCGCGATCGCGCAGCGTCTGGGCGAAGGTGAGCTCGCGGGGCGAGCCGCTGCCCGGGGTCAGCGTCTGGGTGAAGGTCTTGGCGGTCCCGAAGTAGTCGGTCCAGGTCAGGGCCACTTTCCAGGCGTTCTGGTAGGTGCCCTTCACGCCGATCGAGTAGTCGCCCGCGTTCGACGCGCCGCCCGCGAAGTTGGCGACGGCCGACGACCGGCCGCCGAAGTTCCAGCCCAGGCCCACGGGCACCGACATGTCCAGGCCCGGCAGCACCTGGAAGTACTGCGGCTCGAACAGCATGCGGAACGCGAACGCGCCCTTGGTTGTGTGCGGGTCCAGCCCGCCGATGCCCTGGCTGGTGCCGTCGGCGGCGGCGAAGATGTCGCGTGTGACGGCGAGCCTGCGGTTGTAGGCCAGTTCGCCCAGCAAGGCGCCGCCGGCCCAAAGGGCGTTGGGCTGCAGCACGTAGATCGCCGACCCTTGCAGGTGCGCGGTGCGGCCGACGGCGAAGCAGGGGTCGGAACGCGTGTCGCCGCAGGCCAGCACGGGGCCGAGGCCCAGCACGGCCGGATCGCTGGTCAAGGGCGCGTTCCAGCGTAGCGAGCCCTCCACGGCCCAGTTCAGCTGGCCGATCGAGGAGGTCACGCTCGCGCCCGCGGTGCGGATGTCCTGCGCATAGGCCAGGTGCTCGTTGCCGTTGACGAAGTCGAACACCGGCGCACCCGGCGTCTTGTCGTGGTACTGCGCCACGTAGAGGCCGAACTCGTAGTCGCTGCCGGTCGGGCTGATGCGCAGCTGCAGGCCACCCTGCCCGCTGTCGCGCGGCCGCAGGTCCTTGCTGCCGTCGTAGGTCAGGACGACGGGGTTGCCGTTCGCGTCGACGCCGAAGTTCACCGTCCCGGTGCCCACGTAGTCCTGGTTCGAGAAGTAGCTGCCGACGCCGGGGATCTTGCTGCGCTCCCACTTGAGCTGGTAGTACGCGCCCAGCGACACGCCATCGGCCACCTGCAGCGAGCCCGAGACCTGCGGCACCGGCAGCAGCACTTCCTTGAACTGCCAGCCAGGCACCGAGACGATCTTGGCGATGTCCACCGGGCCCTGCGCATTGGCGATGCCGTTCTGGCCGAAGAACAGGCTCTCGCCCCACTGCAGCGTGTGGCGGCCGACGCGCAGGGTGCCAGGCATGCCGGCCACGTCGCCCTTCACGTAGGCGAACGCGTCGAGCAGTTCCTCGCCACGGCCCTGCTGGCTCACCGTGGCCGGCAGGAACTGGTTCGCGGCCTGGTTGCTGAAATTGTTGGAGGTCGACACGGTCGCGCCGACCGGCGCCCCCGTGGCATAGACCGGCGTGCCGTCATAGGCACTGCGCCGCAGGTAGAAGCTGTCGCGCCAGGCGGTGCCGGACACGCGCGCACCGAAGTTCGAACCCGTCAGATCGAGTTCTCCCAGCAGGTCGAAGCGGCTCGAGACGAAACCCTTCTTGAAGTTGTGATCGCCGTCGTCCTCGTTGACCGTGCCGGGATCGACCGCGACGTCCAGCCGCGTCAACGCCGCGGAAGGGTCGTGCAGTCGATACGCTGTGCTGTATTTCGGCGTGAGATCGAGCGTGAGCTTGAGCCCGCTGTCGTCGGGCAGCGGGATGTCGATCGCATGGACGGCGGCCGGCAGCGCGAGCGCGGCCGCCACCGCCAGCACGTGGCGGGTAGGTGTCATGTTGTCTCCGTCGTTGTCGAAATGAATGCGGATCAGGCGTCCGCTCGATACGGCAGGAGGTACGAGCACGCGGGCTCTGCCCTCCCTCCCGGGTCAGGCCGTCAGGAACAGGTCACAGGTACGTGGAGGCGAGGCCGCCGTCCACGGGAAGGTTGACGCCGCTGATCCAGCGCGATTCCTCGGCGCAGAGGAAGGCGATGGCAGGCGCGATCTCGTCGGCCAGCGCCGGGCGCTTCATGCGGTGCGCGTCCTTCTGGACCCGCTCCTGGCCCAGCATCTGGACGAAGTCGCCCAGGATCGGCGTGAACACCGGCCCCGGCGCGACGCAGTTCATGCGCACGCCGTGCTCCAGGAACCACTTCTGCGACTGCGCGATCGTCCAGACGATCAGCGCTTCCTTGAAGTACTGGTAGCAGGTCTCCTGCGGCACAGGGTTCCTCGCGAGGAAGGCGAGGCCGGCCTCGAACCCCGGCGTCTCGGCGAGCGCCTTGTGCGATGCGAGCCGCGCGGGCCATTCAGCGCCGAGGATGGACGAGACATTCACGATCGCTCCGCCCTGCGGCAGGCGCTCCAGCGCACGCGTGCACAGGTGGCGCAGGCCCAGGTAGTTCACGCGCGCCACCAGGTCCGCGGGCGAGGTGCCTGGCACGCCGGCGATGTTGGCCAGCGCGTCGAAGCGCTCGGGCAGTTGGCGGAAGGCCGCGTCGACCGCCGCCTGCTCCGAAAGATCCGCCCTCACGAAGGCGTCGAGCGTGATCGATGGATCGTTGCGATCGACGCCGACGACGCGCGCGCCGCGCAGGCGCAGGAAGCGTGCCGCTTCGGCGCCGATGCCCGAGCTGACGCCGGTGACGACGATGGTCTTGCCTTGGAAATTCATCGTGCTTGTCTCCTCTTGTTGGATAGGTCGGTACGGTGATGAGGCCGGTCAGAACGGGAACGGCGTCGCGGCGTCCTTGACCGTCAGCCACTGCCAGGTGGTGAACTGCTCCCAGTCGCCGGGCCCGCCGTGCGAGCTGCCGTTGCCCGCGATCCCCGGGCCCCCGAAGGGATTGACGGCGTCGTCGTTCACCGTCTGGTCGT
This sequence comes from Burkholderiaceae bacterium, assembly GCA_035634455.1. Lineage (GTDB taxonomy): Bacteria > Pseudomonadota > Gammaproteobacteria > Burkholderiales > Burkholderiaceae_C > Scleromatobacter. Next base: position 2,204 of record DASQCX010000673.1, on the reverse strand, counting down.
TGACATGCACCATGCCGGCCCGCAGGCGGTTGCCGATCGCGAGCGCGCGGCCCACCGAGGCCGACAGCACGCCCGCCGCAAGGCCGCCCTGGCTGTCGTTGGCGAGCGCCACCGCCTCGTCGTCGGAAGCGAACGTGGCGATGTTGGCCACCGGACCGAAGGTCTCCTCGTCGAAGCTGGGCATGCCGGGCCGCACGCCGGTCAGCACCGTCGGCCGATAGAACAGGCCCTCGTAGCGGCCGCCCGCGAGCAGCGTCGCGCCGGCGCGCATGCTGGCCTGCACGGTGGCATGCACCCGGTCGCGCTGGCGCTCGTCGATCAGCGGGCCGAGTGCCACCTGGCCGGTCGCGCCGTCGCCCACGGGCAGGTGCTCAGCCTTGGCGACCAGGCGCTCGATCACGGCCGGCGCGACCGCCTCGTGCAGCAGGATCCGGTTGCTGGCCATGCAGATCTGCCCCTGGTGCAGCCAGGCGCCCCACGCGGCGTTGCTCGCCGCGACGTCGGGATCCGCGTCGTCCAGCACGATGAGGGCGTTGCTGCCGCCGAGTTCCAGCGAGACCTTCTTCAAGTGGCGTCCGGCGAGCTCGCCGATGTGTCGGCCGACGCCGGCCGAGCCGGTGAAGGAGATCATCGCGACCCGCGGGTCCGTGACCAGCGCCTCGCCGACGTCCGCGCCCGCGGGCAGCACGTGCAGGACGCCCACCGGCAGGCCCGCGCGCTCGAAGACCTGCGCGATCAGCAGGCCGCCGCTCACGGGCGTGCGCGGATCGGGCTTGATGATCACCGCGTTGCCCGCGGCCAGCGCCGGGGCCACGACGCGCAGCGTGAGGATGAGGGGAAAGTTGAACGGCGAGATGACGCCCACGACACCGTGCGGGACGCGACGGGCGATCGACAGGCGGCCCGCTGCGCCGGGAAGCACCTGGCCCTGCGCCTGGATGGGCATCGCGGCGGCAACCTGGCAGAACGCGATCGCTTCGCGGATCTCGTGCTGGCCCTTGGGCAGGATGGCGCCGGTCTCGCGCGTCACGTGGAGCGCCAGTTCGTCGAAGTGCTGCTGCAGCAGCGCCGCGGCGCGGTGGAAGACACCGGCGCGCTCGCGCGGCGCCATGGCGGCCCAGGCCGATTGCGCGGCGGCCGCCGCCTGCGCCGCGCTGGCGACGTCGGCCGGCACGGCGCGGCCGCAGCGCGTGAGCGGCAGGCCCGTGGCCGGCTCGATCACGTCGGCCGCGATGGCCGCGGCGCGCCAGCCGCCGCTGTAGACGTTCTCGCGCCAGAGCGCCGAGTCGAGGAAGGTGTCGGAGGTCATGAAGTGAAGGTTCCTTCGCGGTTGCTTGGCCCCTTCTTTGCAACGCCCATGCCGCGGCTCCGGCGCGTGCCATGGGCGGGCGCCGCGACCCCTTCGCGGCCCGCTGCCTTCACGAGTGAAGAGCGAGGTGCCTCCTGGTACTTACCCGCGGGCCTCTTGCTGCGCCGCAATAGAGGGTTTTCGCGGCCTGCCGGACTTCATGAATTGAAAACAATTTGAACCACCGTCGACGACGGAATTCATCAGCTGAGCAACTGCCCCGCCATGACCAAGCCTCCCCGCATCTCGCTCGCCGAAGTCGCCCGCCAGACCGGCACCATGCTGCGTCGCGGCGACAGCGGCCACTTCGTCGAGGGCCAGGCGCCGACGATGGCGGACCTGACGGAATCGCTGTTCTTCTCGCCGGGCGACGGCCGCATCTGGCTGAACGACCAGCGCATGCTGCTGTTGCACAGCTCGGCGATCGGCCATCTCCGGCGCGAGCTGATCGACACGCTCGGCACCGACCGCACCCGCGGCCTGCTCACGCGCGCCGGCTACGTGGCGGGAGCGCGCGACGCGCAACTCGTGCGCGAGCGCTGGCCGCGCGGCGAGGCGGCCAACGTCTTCATGGCCGGCACGCGGCTGCATTCGCTCGAGGGCCTGGTCAAGGTGACGCCGCTCGCCTTCGACTTCGACATCGACCGCGGCACGTACGAGGGCGAGTTCCTCTGGGAGCACTCGAGCGAGGACGACGAGCACATCAGCGCCTACGGCCTGGGGACAGAGCCGGCCTGCTGGTCGCAGATCGGCTACGCCACGGGCTACGTGACGAGCCTGTTCGGCCAGCTGGTGATCTTCAGGGAGGTCGAATGCCGGTCGATGGGGGCCAGCGTCTGCCGCGTGATTGGCCGCA
>DASQCX010000672.1:0-1806 GCA_035634455.1 Burkholderiaceae bacterium | reverse complement strand
GTGCGCGCGAAAGCCGGGCTCTCGATGTAGATGAGCTCGCGCGCTTCGACGATGGCGCGGCGCAATGCCCACTGCGCATCGCGCAGCCCGCGCTTGGCGGCGACGATCTCGCGCTGGACGCGGATCAGGATTTCGTTGGCGTTGGCGACGTTCACCGGCACGTGCGGCGCGCCGAGCGCCGTCGTCGCCGCATCGACAAGCGCCTGCACCGTGTCGCCCGGCTGTGGATCGGGCAGCACCGAGAGCTCGGGCGTGTCGCAGATCGCTGCCACCGTTTCGAGCGCCACCGCCGCGACCGTGCCTGTCGTATCGGGCGTCGGCGGGTTCCAGTTGTTCCCGCCGGCATCGACGACCCAGCCCTGGCTGGTGCCGCCGAGCGGCACGATCGGCTGCGCCCGCTTGATCGCGTGGAGCGCCAGATCGCGGGCGAGAAAGCCGTCGCAGCGCACGCCGGTCGCGTGGATGTCGGGACCGGCGGGATTGCCGGGATTGCCGAGATCGGGGCGGAAGCTGCGCGCCTCGAAGCTGAGGCGCGCGCCCGTGAGCACCGCGCTCCAGGCGAGCGGCGTATTGGCGGCAGAGGCCGTGCCGGTGACGAGCAATGAGTCGAAACGCATCTGCGTCGGCAGGCGCGGGCCCTGGCGCGGCTGGGTCTCGCTCGCGAGCGCGCGGGCGAAGGCGACGACGTCGCCGCCGGGTGTGGGCAGCGGCGTCGTGCGTGGCACGCCGAAGAGCGGTGACGCGGCGACCCCGCGCATGCCGAGGCCGTCGAGGACACCCTTCAGCCCAGCGGCGCCGAGCAGCGGGCTACCCCCGAAATCCGCCGTGTTGTCGACCCAATGCTCGGTCGTTGAAGCGACGGTGACGGTGGTCTGCGAGAACAGCTTGCGCCGACCGGTGCGGTCGGTGACGACGAAATCCATCGTCAGGTTTGCCGGGTTCGGAAAGGCCTCGGCGACGGCGAGGTTGAACGGGTTGGTCAGCAGCACCTTGACGGCGGTCGCGGGCTTGACGATCGCAGCACCGCCGTCGGGCCGCACGAACGATGGCGTGTTGCCGATCGCCGCGATCGCCTGGAAGCGGCGCGGGAAGACACGCACATGCGTGAAATCCGGCAGGTTGCCGGCCTGGATGGTGACGACGACGTCGCGATCGGCGCCGGTGCCGTCGGCAGGGTCGCGCCGCGCCGCCGAGAGCCCGTTGCGCGGATTGGTGGCGGCGTCGATCGGCTGCGGCGAAGCGGCGGCGGGGAAGGCCGGCCAATGGCCGGCAGCGCCGCCCTGCGCCGGCGCCGTCATGGTGTCGTCGAGGACCGGCGAGACGGCGATGGCGAAGGTCGAGGCCTGGCCGCCGAAGCCCGCCGTCATCGCCGCGGCGGTGCCGAGAACCTCCTGCGCGTCGGGCAGATAAGCAAAATTCGGCACGGGATCGCGTACCGCGGGCAGCAGGAAGGACGGCGTCGCGCCGTCATCGCCCGGGATGCCGGCGACCGGGCTGTTCTCGCGATTGCCGCGCAGATGCCACTCGAGATCGACCGCCATGACGCGCAGGAATGGCCGGGGCAGCGTGACGCCGCCGGGGAGCGTCGGCGGCGTCAAGCGGGTGCGCGCCAGCGTGCCCGATGTCGCAAAGCCCCAGCGCAGCGGCTTCTTGACGCCGTCCGCCGTGTCGTCGGCGGCGGAACGGCCGAGACCCTGGTTCGCCGTCAGCGCGACGATCCCGTCATCGGCGACCTGCGCCGCTTCGGCATTCGCAGCATCCGTCACTTTCAGCCGGGCGATGTCGCGCGTCGGCGTATAGCCCCAG
>DASQCX010000671.1:0-2377 GCA_035634455.1 Burkholderiaceae bacterium | reverse complement strand
TGCACGCTGGCCGCCACGAGCTTGAGCACCAGGAAGAACACGAAACTGGCCGTCAGGTACAGCCGCAGCGGCAGCACGTAGCGCCGACGCCGGCCGTCGAGATACTCGCGCGTCAGTCGCCCGGGATGGCGCAGCAGCAGGGCCAGCGTCCGCCACAGCGTGCCTTCGAGCGCCACATAGTGCCCGACGAACTCGTGCAGGAACTCGCCCAGCGTGGGCGGATGCAGCGTCGTCTCCTGCCCGCACTCGGGGCAGAACTTCAGCGGCGCCTGGGCGCCGCAGTTGCGGCAGGCCAGATCGGTGCGGGCGGCGGGATGCGACACGGCGGCGACTCTACAGCAGGGGGCTGACGCTCACTCCGGCCACTGCGGCTCCTCGCCGCTGTCGTCGAAGCGCGGGAAGATGGTGAGGTTGACGACCTTGCCCTTGGCGGCCCAGAACATCAGCCCGTGCTGCTCGCTCTGCCAGCACTGGCCGGAGTCGGCGAAGTCGTCGGTGAGCTCGAGGTCGTGGATGTCCGCCTCCCGGGCCAGGCGCTGCAGGTCGCCGACGTCGCAGCCGATGATGGCCACGCCGTTGACGGTGGTCCGGTCCGACCAGGCGGTGATGGACTCGAGCTTGGCGTCGGGCGCGGGGTCGAACTCCAGCTCGATCTCGCCGCCGTCGTAGAACCAGGTCTCGACCGACGCGCCCTCGTCGTCGCGCGTGGTCTCGACCGAGTCGGGCTTGCCGGCGGCGGCGCGCGCGAGTTCGCGGGTCATGCCCAGCACGAAGGGGGCGATTCCGAAATAAGGGGTTGCGTCGGCCATGGAGTCGGAGGGAATTGGCGATACGGCCGTCAGTATGTACGACCGCCGCGGTATTGGGCATGCTGGCGGCGCGCGAGCGTGGTGCCGGACGCGAGCGCGGCCATCGTGGTGCCCGCGTGGGCGTGCGTGATCGCCAGGCCGAGCGCATCCGAGGCGTCCTTGCCCGGCAGGCCGGGCAGGGCCAGCAGGCGGGCGACCATCTGCTGGATCTGCTCCTTCTTGGCCTGGCCGTGGCCGACCACGCCCTTCTTCATCTGGGTGGCGGTGTACTCGGACACCGGCAGCCCCGCCGACACCAGCGCCGCCAGCGCCGCGCCGCGCGCCTGGCCCAGCAGCAGCGTGCTCTGCGGGTTGACGTTGACGAACACGATCTCCATGGCCGCCTGCTCCGGCGCGTAGCGCTGCGCGACCTCGCGCACGCCCTCGAAGATCACCTTGATGCGCGCCGGCAGGTCGCCCTTGGCCAGCTTGGCCGTGCTGATCGTGCCGCTGGCCACGTAGTGCAGCTTCGCGCCCGCGGCCTCGATCACGCCGAAGCCGGTGGTCTGCAGGCCGGGGTCGATGCCGAGGATGCGGGTCATGACTTGAGCTGGAAGTACCAGCGCACCGAATGGAAGAACACCGGCGCCGCGAAGCACAGCGGCGCGACGCGGTCCAGCAGCCCCACCGCGCCGGTGACCTGGCCGGTGTTGCCCCAGTAGTTGACGCCGGCGTCGCGCTTGAGCGCCGTCATCACGAACTCGCCGAGCGTGCCGGCCGCGCCGGCGATCAGCGCCATCACCATCGCCTGCGGCAGCTTGAACGGCGTGATCCAGAACAGCAGGCCGCCGACGAGCGCTGCGCCCAGGCAGGCGATCGCCCACGACTGCCAGCCGAAGGTGCGGTCGATCTGGCGCGCCACCGGGCGGCCGCGCAGGTGCGTGCTGACGAAGGTCTCCAGCATCTGCGCGGTCAGCGTCACGATGACCAGGAAGAACACCAGGAACGGCCCGCGGTCGTGCGTGTGCGGGAAGTCCAGCAGCAGCAGCGCCGGCGCGTGCGACAGCCCGAACACGCACACCATCACGCCCCACTGGATCTTCGCGTTGCGCTCGAGGAAGCGCAGCGGGTCGCCGCCCAGCGCGCTCAGCACCGGGATCGCGAGGAACACGTAGACCGGGATGAACACGGTGAACAGGTCGAAGCTGCGGCTGCCCGCCAGCACGTACTGCACCGGCAGCACGACGAAGAACGCCAGCATCAGGCTGCGGTGGTCGGCGCGCCGCGTCTGCATCAGCGTGACGAACTCGCGCAGCGCGAGGAACGAGACCGCCGCGAACAGGATCGTCGCGCCCGCCGCGCCCGACACCCACGCGAGCCAGAACACGACGGCGCCGATCCACAGTGCGCGCAGGTTGGCGGCGAAGCGGGTCAGGCCGTGGTCGTCCTGCGGCGACTTCTCGCGCATCGCGAGGAACACCGCGCCGGCCGACACCAGCAGCAGCCCGCCGAACAGGATCAGGAACAGCAGGCCGACCTGCTGCGACGCCGTGAGCGACAGCAGGAACTTCATGCCGCGCCTCCCGGCT
>DASQCX010000670.1:0-1959 GCA_035634455.1 Burkholderiaceae bacterium | reverse complement strand
CTGGCGCTGGAGCTGGTGCTGATGGCCGGCGTCATCGCGATGTGCCAGCTCTGGGCGCCGGTGCCGGTGGCCTGGTTCACCGACGACCCGCATGCCGCGGCCGTCGCCGTCACGATCCTGCGCGTGGTGTCCTGGAACTTCTTCGGCATGGGCATCGTGTTCGCGTGCTCGGGCATGTTCCAGGCGATGGGCAACACCCTGCCCGCGCTGGCGAGCTCGGCGACGCGCCTGCTCACCTTCGTGCTGCCCGCGCTGTGGCTCAGCCAGCGCCCGGGCTTCCAGCTGCTGGACGTCTGGCACCTCTCCGTGGCCAGCGTGTTCCTGCAGGCGCTGGTCAGCCTGGCGCTGATACGGCGGCAGATGGGGCTGCGACTCGCGCCGCTGCGGCTGCAGACCGTCGCGGTCGGGGAAGGCTGAGTCGCGGATGCCGCGGGCTTGCTCCACGCAGCCACGTTGCGCCGAGCCGGGTGCGCTGCATCGCGGAGCACGACTGTGCCATGACGCACCATGCCGGCGCTGCGTTGATCGGTGTCAAGCGAGGCGGGGCGTTCGTCCATAGGCTGCAGCCGTGTCCATCACGCCGGGAGACCCCATGCACGCGCTCATCCGCCCCACCGCCTTCGCCCTGCTCGCCGCCCTCGCGGTACTGGCCCACGCCGACAGCCGGGACGACGCCATGCTCAAGCTCGCATCGACGAGCGGCTGCCTCGCCTGCCACCGCGTCGAACCGGGCGCCGCCGGGCCCGACGGCCTGGCGCCCGTCGGTCCGGCGTGGCGCGACGTCGCACGCAAGTACCAGGGCGTGCCCGGCGCCGCCGAATCGCTCACCCGCACGGTGATGGGCGGATCGAACCCGTACGCGAGCCACTGGAAGGGCCAGGTCAGCGGCCTGGCGATGCCGCCCAACGCGGTCGCCATCCGCGAGGCCGACGCCTCCGCGCTCGTGCAATGGATCCTGCAGCTCGCGCCGGCCAGGTAGGCGCATTCCGCGCCGGGTTCAGACGTCGAGCAGCGTCGCCCGGTAGTGCACCAGCTCGTCGATCGACTCCTGGATGTCGGCCAGCGCCGTGTGCTTGCCCGCCTTCTTCAGGCCCTCGAGCGCCGACGGCTTCCAGCGCTTGGCGAGCTCCTTGAGCGTGCTGACGTCGAGGTTGCGGTAGTGGAAGAAGGCCTCCAGCGCGGGCATGGTGCGCGCCATGAAGCGGCGATCCTGGCAGATCGAGTTGCCGCACATCGGGCTCTTGCCCTTGGGCACGTACTGGCTCATCCATTCGATCAGCGCGGCCTCGGCGTGGGCCTCGTCCACGCTGGACGCCTTCACGCGCTCGATCAGGCCGCTGCGGCCGTGGGTGTTCTTGTTCCAGTCGTCCATCGCGTCGAGCACGGCGTCGGTCTGGTGGATCGCGAACACGGGGCCCTCGACGCGGATCGTCAGCTGCGGGTCGGTGATGACCACGGCGACCTCGATGATGCGGTCGGTGTCGGGCAGCAGGCCCGTCATCTCCATGTCGACCCAGATCAGGTTGTTCTCGGATTTCTGCAGCGGCGTGTCGGTCATCGGGGCTCCGGGCGGGTCGGTTCGGGGACGGCGCGCCGGCGGCGGCGCGGGTTTGCCGTCATTCTCGCCGACGCGGCGCGTCCGGTCCGTCGCGCGCCGCTTCGTTTCGTCCCGGCCGGATGCGCAACCGTCGCGCGCCGCTGGAGCGCGGCGCGGCAGCCGCCTATCGTGCGGCCATCGCCTCTGCCAAGACCCCGACAGGAAAACAGCCATGCAAGCCGCCAGCCCCCGCCATCCCTGGAAAGCCCTCGCCGTCGTGCTGCTGGTCTTCGCCGCCGTGCACGGCGCGCGCGCCCACGCCGACCTGCGCGACCACGACTTCACGCACGTCCACGTCGTGCATGCCGGCCGCGACTGCGCGCAGGTCGACGTCGACCTCGACGACGACGATCCCGACGACG
>DASQCX010000669.1:0-5728 GCA_035634455.1 Burkholderiaceae bacterium | reverse complement strand
CGACGCGATCAGGCGCGCCGCACTGCCGGCGGGGCTGGCCAGTGCGATGCGCGCGGTCTCGGTGCCGGCCAGGAACCACTCGGTGCGCGCCGGTTCGACCTGGCCGTCGAACGCGATGGTCCGCGCCACCAGGCCGGCAGGCGGCGACGGTGCGCCGGGGACGGCGCCCGCCGCCGCGCCCGGGACGTACGCGACCTGGAACAGGCCGCCCGCGGGCCCGCGCGCGTCGGGCGCGGGCGCGCCGCGGCGCGGCGGCGCGGGGACCATGCGGCCCGGGTGCTCCGTCGCGACGTCGCTGCGCTGCAGCGCGTCCATCACCGTGCGCCACACCGGCGCCGCGCCTGTCACGCCGGAGACCGCGTGCATGGGCGCGCCGCTCGCGTTGCCGACCCACACGCCCACCGTGTAGCGCGCGGAGAAGCCCACGCACCAGTTGTCGCGCATGTCCTTGCTGGTGCCCGTCTTCACGGCCGACCAGTAGCGGGTGGCCAGCGCGTTGTCCAGGCCGAAGGTGGGCACGCGCGCGTCGTTGTCGGACAGGATGTCGGCGACGATGAACGACGGCGCCGCCGCCATGACGCGCACCGTCGCCGGCGCGCCGTCGGCCGGCTGCAGCCGCGGCGCGCCGACGACGCCGCCGTTGGCCAGCGCGCGGTACGCGTTCGCCAGCGACAGCAGCGTCACCTCGGGCGAGCCGAGCGCGATGCTGTAGCCGTAGAAGTCGCCGGGCTTGCGGATCGGCAGGCCCAGCGCCACCAGCCGGCGCGCGAAGCGGTCGGGCGACACCAGCACCGCGGTGCGCACGGCCGGCACGTTGAGCGACGAGCCGAGCGCGGTGCGCACGCTCACCGGGCCCTTGAAGTCGTGGTCGTAGTTCTGCGGGATGTACAGACCCGACGGGGTATGCAGCCGCGTCGGCGCATCGTCCAGCACCGAGGCCGCGGTGAGCCAGCGCTGCTCGATCGCCTGCTCGTACAGGAAGGGCTTGAGCGTCGAGCCGGCCTGGCGCGGCGCGACGACGGCGTCGACGGCCGCAGCCTGCGACAGCTCGCCGCTGGAGCCGACCCAGGCCAGCACGTCGCCGCTGGCGTTGTCGAGGACGACGACGGCGCCGTCCTCGACGTCGCGGTCGCGCAGCTGCGCGAGCTGCTGGCGCAGCGCGTCGCGCGCGCGGCGCTGCGTGCCGGCGTCGAGCGTCGTGCGCAACGTCGCCGGCGGGGACTTGGCGCCCGGCTTCACGAGCTGGCGCGCGAAGTGCGGCGCGAGCTGCTCGCCCGCATCGATCGCCGCGTTCGCCGGATGCGCCAGCACCAGCTCCGCGAACCCCTGCGCGGCGACGCAGGCATCGCCGCGCCCCTGAGCATTCAGCACGCCGCACGCGCGCTGTCCGACGACCGCCGGCGTCGCGTTGGGCGCGCGCAGCAGCGCCGCGGCGATCGCCGACTCCTCCGCGTTCAGGCCCGATGGCGCCTTCTGGAACAGCGCCTGCGACATCGCCGCCACGCCCACCTGCTCGCCGCGGAACGGCACCAGGTTCAGCCAGGCCTCGAGGATCTGGTCCTTGCTCCAGGTGCGCTCGATGCGCAGCGCCGCCGCGGCCTGCTCGATCTTCGTGCCCACCGAGCGCCCGCCCGGCGTCAGCGCGAGATCGGGGTCGAGCAGGCCCGCGAGCTGCATCGTGATCGTCGACGCGCCGCGCGTGCCGCCCGGGTTCGCCCGGCCGACCGCCGCGCCGGCGACGGCCTGCCAGTCGACGCCGCCGTGCTGCAGGAAGCGCTGGTCTTCCGACGCGATCGCCGCCGCGCGCAGCGCCGGCGAGATCTGCGCCAGCGGCACCCACGCCCCGCGCCGCGCGTGCAGGTCGGTGCGCACGGTCTGCACCGGCGTGCCGTGGCGATCGAGCAGCACCGTCTCCGAGCTGCGCCAGCTCGCGCGCACCTGCTCGAACGACGGGATCGCCGCCTGCGCGGAGGCCGCCGCGGCCAGCGCGAGCGCCGCCAGCGTCGCGCGCAGGCGCAGGCGGGGCGCGCGCGAGGTCACGGCTGCACCGTCCACGCCGCGTTGGGCGATTCGCCGAACATCTCCGGCGCGTACATCGCCTCGACGCGCGTCTGCGGCAGCCCGAAGTGGCCCGGGTTGTTCAGGCGCATCGTGTACTCGATGCTGAACGCGCCCTTGGGCAGGTAGCGGTAGTAGGCGCGGAAGGCCTCGAAGCTGCGCGCCTGGTAGGCGAGCCAGCCGCGCTCGTCGTCCTTCTCGCTGCCGGTGCTGATCTGGTCGTCGTTGCCCAGGCCCGTGCCCAGCATGGCCGCGCCGCCCGGGATCGGATCGTTGACGACGACCCAGGTCGCGTCGGCCTGCACGGCGATGTCCAGGTGCACGCGCACCACGTCGCCGCGCGACCACCTGCCCGCCACCTTCTGTTCCACCGGCGTGATCGTCTTCGTGATGCGGTAGCCGCTGCCGAACGGTACGGTGACGGGTACCGCGGCGCGCGAGGTCACCGTGACCCAGGGCTTGCCCGCGCCGTCGTGATCGACCTGCAGGTTGGCGTCGGCCTTGCTGCCGTCGATGCCGAAGCCCGCCGGCCAGCCCAGCGGCAGCGCGGCGCCAGCGGGCATCTTCGCCCAGTCGAGCGCGGTCGTCGCGCCCGGCACGCCGAAGCCCGCCCGCGTCGTGCCGCGCACGGGAACGGTCTCGAACTTCTTCGAGAACGCCTCCATCGCGACGCTGCCCCAGGCGTTGGACACGGTGGTCGACCAGCGCCCGCGCTGCTGGCGCTGCAGCGTGCCGGTGACGATGCGCGGTACGTCCTCGGCCCAGTCCTTGCGATCGAGCACGGCCAGCGTCATGCGCACGCTGTTGACGTCGCCGTTGCTCATGAGCCACCACCAGCTGTCGTCGCGCTCGGTGGAGAAGCCCAGGCGCGTGCCCTGCACGTTCAGGCGGGCGCGCAGGATCTGCTGCGCCTCGTCGAGTCGCTTGTCGCGGTCCTTGATCGCCGGCATGCGATCCAGGATCTGCAGCCAGTCGATCACCGCGCCGGTGGGCCACTGGTTCGGCAGGATCTGCACCGAGTCCAGCATGCGCGGCTGCGCCTTGCCGTAGCGGCTCAGCGCCTCGATGGCCGCGAGCTTGCGCACGTCGAGGTCGCCGTTCTTCAGGAACGCCGGGCGCCAGAAGTCGCGGTTCACGCGGCCCTCGACGAAGCCGATCAGGCCGCGCTGCAGGCTGGCCTTCGCGTCGTCGGGCAGCGCGAAGTCGTAGCCCAGCTTCGTGGCCTCGTCGCTGATGGCCAGCACGTAGGCGGTGAGGCTGTCGCTGCCCATGTGCGGCGTCGAGGTCGGGAAGTAGTTCAGCAGGCCGTCCTCGTCCTGGTACAGCGCGATCTGGCCGACCAGCGCGTGCCAGTGCGCTGTGTCGCGCAGGCCGATGGCGATCGAGGTCTGCTGCTCGAAGCAGTCCCACGGGTAGCGCTCGAAGAAGTCGCGCACGCCGGGCAGGCCGTCGCCGAGCCTGGGCTTCAAGGCGACCTCGATGCCGCCGCGCAGCTTGCCGGTGCCGTCGGCCAGCGCGTTGACTGGCGGCGCGATGGGCATGCGCAACGTCTTGTCGACCTGCGCCAGCGTCGCCTGCTGCACCGTCACCGGCACGGCCTCGGCCACCTTCTGCGCGAACTTCATGCGGTCGTGCGCGCCACCGGCATCGGCCGCGACCGTCCACGCGAGCGTGTTGACGTTGAACGGCACGTCCACGTCCCAGGACACGTCCGCCGCCGCGCCGGCCGCGATGGCCACGGTCTGCGTCGCCAGCGCCTGCGCGCCCGCCGACGCCGCAAGCGACGCGCTCATCGCCGCCTTCGACGTGTTGCGCAGCGTGAACATCGCCTTGTAGTGGTCGCCCTCGCGCACCAGCGGCGGCACGCCGGAGACGATCTGCAGGTCCTGCGTGGCCGCGATCGTCGCCTGCCCGGTGCCGAACAGCGCGGACTGCGCCCCCTGCACGACGTCGGCGACGGCGACGATGCGGAAGCTCGTCAGCGAGTCGTTGAGCGGCACCGCGACGACGGCCTCGCCCTTCGCGTCGAGCGCGACGCTCGGGTTCCACGCGAGCAGCGTGTCGAACAGCTCGCGCGTCGGGAACTGCCCGCCGCCGCCGCCCGGAGGCGCGGCTTTCTTGCCGTAGTGGCGCTTGCCGATGATCTGCATCTGCGCGGTGGCGGTCTCGACGGCGTAGTCGCGACGGCGGATCATCGCGCCGAACAGGTCCCAGCTGTCGTTGGCCTTGAGCGAGAGCAGCGCCTCGTCGACCGCCGCCAGCGTCACCTCGGTGCCCGCGGGCGCGGGGCGACCGTCGGGCAGCGTCACCTTGATGCGCACCCGGCTGGTGGCGCGGATCGGATAGGTGGACTTGTCGGGCGTCACGTCGACCTTGAGCCGATGCGCCGCATCGCCCACCTCGATCTCCGTGATGCCGAACTTGAACGCCGGCTTGGCGAGGTCGACCATCGCGGTCGGCGCCTGCCAGTCCTGGCCCTCGTCGCGCCAGGCGTGCCACCACTCGACCGGCGATTTCCAGCCCCAGGTGAACAGCGAGTACCACGGCACCTCGCGCACGCGGCCGCGCACCGCGAGCACCGACACGAACACGTTCGGCGCCCACTCGGCCTTGACCGGGATCGCGATCGTGGGATCGCGGCCGTCGAGCTCGACGTCGCGCGTCTCGACGATGCCGTTGCGCTCGATCGCCACCAGCGCCGTCGCGTGGCGGAACGGGCTGCGGATCTGGAACTTCGCGACCTGGCCCGCCTCGTAGGCGCGCTGCTCGGGCAGCACGTCCATGCGGTCGTCGTTGGCGCTGCCGAACCACACCTCCCCCGCGCGCGTCACCCACACGCTGGAGGCCGCGCGGGCGACATGGCCCTGCGCGTCCTTGGCCTGCGCGATCAGCTCGACCTGGCCCGAGGCCGACAGCTCCGCGTCGCACAGCACCAGGCCGCGCGCGTCGCTGGTGCCGCTGCAGACCTCGCCGAGATCCTCGTCGACGTTCTTGTTGTCGTAGGCGTAGAAGCCGCCGACCAGCCGCTTGCGCGCCGAGATAGCGTGGTGCACGACCGCGCGCACGCTCACCGCGACGCCCGCCTGCGGCTTGCCCTTGGTGTCGAGCGCGACGACCTGCGCCGGCAGCTTCTGTTGCACCGAGACCCAGTCGTCGGTGCGCACGCCCAGCACCACGCCCGACGGCCACAGCGGCAGCGTCTGGCTCAGCGTCTGCACCTCGCCGTTCGGGTCGGCGTAGTTCGCCTGCACCAGCAGTTCCTTGGGTGCGGTGACGGGCGGCAGCTTGGTCAGCGTCACCTTGCCGGCACCGGACTTGTCGAGCGTGACGGCCAGCTTGTCGGCCACCAGCTTCGAATTCGGGTCGCGCTGCGACACCATGCGGTCGGCGTCGTCCTCGTCGACGTAGTCCTCGCCGAACATGGCGCCGTCCGGATCGCTCGAACCGTCGCTCGCGCTCGGCGCCTTCGGCGGATCGAAGTGGAAGCCGGGCCAGCGCTGCATCGGGATGGCACGCGACAGGTCGATGTCGCGCACCTGCGCCGACACCTTCAGCGGCAGGCCGGCCGCGCCGCCGCCGTTGCCGTAGTTGACCATCACGTCCATCGTCAGCTCGCGCGGATCGACCTGCGGTACGGCCGGCGGCACGAGCCGGCCGATCATCGCGGGCA
>DASQCX010000668.1:0-4038 GCA_035634455.1 Burkholderiaceae bacterium | reverse complement strand
GGCTGCTTTCCGCCCCGATCGCCCTCAAGGCAGCGTGACGGTCACCCGCATGAAGTTCGGGCTGATGACCGTGCGGCTCGGGCTGCCGCTGGTGTTCTGCGCCTCGAACAGCGCCAGCAGCTCGCCTTGCAGCTGCGTGGCGCGGCCGGCCTTCTCGGCGGCTTCGAACGCGTTCATGGTCGGGCCGTACCAGAGGCGGAACAGGTCCAGGAAGCCGGCCGGCGGGCCGTCGAACTCGAAGGTGAAGGTCTCGCGCGTGCAGGCGACCGCCGACGCCGGCACGCCGGCCTCGACGAAGCGCTCGACCACCTGCGCCTCGACGCCCCACAGCATCGGGCTGACGAAGCCCTCGGGCGGCGGCGGCGTGTAGGCGGCGCTGATCTTGAGCACCTGCGCGACCAGCGTCGGGTCGTTCGGGATCCAGTTGCCCATCACGATCCGGCCGCCGGGGCGCGTGACGCGCACCAGCTGGCGCGCGACGTCGAACGGCTTGGGCGCGAACATCGCGCCGAACACCGAGACGACCAGGTCGCGGCTCTTGTCGGCCACGCCCTGCAGGTCGCACGCGTCGCCGTGCTCGAAGCGGATGTTGGCGAGGCCGGCCTCCTGCGCGCGCCGGTTGCCGGCGTCGACGAGGTTGCGCGCGATGTCGACGCCCAGCACGTCCGCGCCGGCCTGCGCCTCGGGAATGGCCGTGGTGCCGTCGCCGCAGCCCACGTCCAGCACCTGCATGCCCGGCGTGATACCGAGGCTGGCCACGAAGCGCTCGCCGCTGCGCCGCATCGTGCGCGCGAGCCGGGTGAAATCGCCTTTCTCCCACAGTGCCTGGTTCGGGTTCATCGCCGCTCCTCGAGATTGACCGAAGAACTGGATTGGACGCCGATGGCGGGACTGCGCAACCCCTAGGCGGCCTCCGGCGACGGGGTCATCGCGCCAGCGCCGCGCACTGCCGCGTCGCGACGGCGCCGCCCGTGAAGGTCATCAGCTGGCCCGGCGCCATCGGCCGCCAGGCCTCGTTGCGGGTCAGCGGCTCGGTGGCGACGATGGCGACGCGATCGCCGGGGCCGGTGTGGGGCGCGAAGTCCACCATCAGGTCCTTGTCGGCCAGCACGGGCGCGCCGAACGGGTGCTCGCGCACGACGTAGTGCAGATGCGTCGAGCAGTGCGCCCACAGCGCCTGGCCGTTGGACAGCAGCATGTTGAAGGTGCCGTGGCGGTGCAGCTGCGGCATCAGCTCGGACAGCGTGATCGACAGCTCGGCTATCGCCGGCACGCCCGCGTGCGCCTTGGACAGCTCCTGCATCAGCCAGCAGAACGCGTGCTCGCTGTCGGTCTCGCCCACCGGCCGGAAGGTGGCGTGCAGGCGCGGGCGGAAGTCCTTGAGGTCGCCGTTGTGGGCGAACACCCAGTAGCGGCCCCACAGCTCGCGCATGAACGGATGCGTGTTCTCCAGCGCGATGCGGCCTTGCGTGGCCTTGCGGATGTGCGCGATGACGTTGTCGCTGCGGATCGGGTAGCCCTTGACCAGCTCGGCCACCGGCGAGTGGCGCGCGCTGTGCTGGTCGACGAACAGCCGCAGGCCGCGATCCTCGAAGAAGGCGATGCCGAAGCCGTCCTTGTGCTCGTCCGCCCGCGTGGCCAGCCCGGTGAAGCTGAACATCGCGTCGGTCGGCGTGTTGGCGTTCATGCCGAGCAGTTGACACATGCGCCTAGCATACGCGCGGCGTCATGCGGATGGCGCGGGACCTTCCTCGCTGTGGGCCGCCCGCGTCACCAGCTCGGGAAGAAGACCTTGACCAGCCCGCCGAGGCTGACGAGGTTGCCCGGGTTGCTGGTCTCTTCCAGCACGCCGGCCATGCGGCGCAGCAGGCGCTCGCTCTTCTGGGCGCGCCAGATCAGCAGGTCGGCCAGCCAGGGATGCGCGTTGATGCGGTTGGCGCGCTCGTACAGGTCGAAGCGCGGCTGCAGAGCGGCCAGCGTCGCCTCGTAGCGCGTGCGCACGCCCTCGAAGGCGCCGGCCGGGACGCCCGACCGTGCGAAGCCGGGTGCCTCGATCAGCGCCTCCGCCGCCAGCAGTCCCGTCTCCAGCGCCTTGCCGATGCCTTCGCCCGTGAATGCGTAGGTGCTGCCGCCGGCCTCGCCGGTGACCAGCAGCCCCGCGCGCGCGTGACGTGCGCCCGCCAGCGAGCAGCGCAGCGGCGCGCCCTTGAGGTCGCCCTCCAGCGTGCCGCTGCGCATCAGCTCGCGCGCCGGCGCGTGGTGCTCGCAGAAGACGTCGAACAGCTGGCGCAGGTTCACGTCCTTCATTCGGCCGGTCGCGCCGTCCGGGCCGCCGGCCGCCGCCGGATGGCTGTTGGCCACGCCGACGCCGATGTTGAAACGGCCGCCCGGCGCCGGGAAGATCCAGCCGTAGCCGGGCGCCAGCCGCTTGTTCCAGACCACCTCGAGCGCCTTGATCCGGCCGACCATCGCGTCGCTCTTCACGTAGCCGCGCAGCGCGATGCCGCTGGGCGTGCGGCGCTCGCACATGCCGGCGGCCTGCAGCGCCTGCGGCGCGGCGCCGGTGGCCAGCACCGTCCAGCGCGCGCGGATCTCGTGCACGGTGTCGCGCTGCTTCAGCCGCGCGCCGACCGCCACGCCGCCGTCCTCCAGCGTGCCGTCGAAGCGCCACGGCGTGTGCAGCTTCGCGCCGGCGCGCTGCGCCCCGCGCGCGAGGATGTCGTCGAGCACCCGGCGCGGCAGCACGGCCAGGCTGCCGGGGACGTCGATGCGGCCACCGCGCGGCCCGATGCAGGCCAGGTGCTGCGCGGGGTGCGCGGCGGCCATGACCGCGTCGTACAGGCCGAGCCGGCGCAGCGCGTGGTGGGCGTCGGGGATCAGCGCGTCGCCGCAGATCTTGTCGCGCGGGAAGTCGTGCTGGTCGACGAGCACGACGTCGACGCCGGCGCGCGCGAGCCACAGGGCGCAGGCGGCCCCGGCCGGGCCGGCGCCAACGACGAGGACGTCGCAGGCGGAAGGGAGGGCGTCGTTGGACATAGGCCGGCGATTATCCCTGCCTGCCTGGCGGGAACGTGGCCGCGGGACTCAGGCCGCGGCCGCGGCGGCGCCGGGGACCGCAGCGCGCTCGTCGGCGCGCCGCGGGCTCACGCGCAGGGTGACGCGGCCGTCGTCGCGGGCCCGCGCGATGTCGGCCTCGATCTCGCGCAGCGCCTGCGGGCTGGCGGCCGTCGTCCGCACGATGCCCACCGCGCAGTCGCGGCCGTGGTTCTTGGCGGCGTAGAGCGACAGGTCGGCCAGGTTGACCGCCTGCTCCCAGCTCACCGGCAGGTGGCTGGCCGGCAGCGGGAATGCGGCGTAGCCGATCGACACGGTGACCTCGATGGCGGCGCCGTTGTCCAGCATCACCGGGGCCTGGTTGACCGCGATGCGGATGCGCTCGGCGAGCTGGTCGAGCTCGGCGCCGGCGACGTTGGGTGCGAAGACGAGGAACTCCTCGCCGCCCCAGCGCGCCACCAGGTCGTCGGCGCGCGTCGCGGCGCCCAGGCGGCGCGTGACCTCCACCAGCACGCGGTCGCCGGCGGCGTGGCCGTGGTGGTCGTTGACGCGCTTGAAGTGGTCGACGTCCACCATCAGCAGCGCGCCCGTGAACGCGCGCTCGGCGCCGCGCACGCGCATCACCTCGCGGAACTGGCGCCGGTTGGCCAGGCCGGTCAGGGCGTCGCGCTCGCTGTGCGCGCGCAGCAGCGCCTCGTGCTTGACCAGCGTGCGGTTGAGCTCGCGCATGCGCAGGTACATCATCGCCGCGAGCACGGCCAGGAGCAGCAGCGCGGCGCCCGCGAACATCCAAAGGCGCCGGCTGATGGCCTGGTTGTCGAGCTCGGCCTGCTTGAGCTGGTTGTCGCGGCCCAGCAGTTCGATGCGGCGCTTTTGCGATTCCTGGTCGTAGCGCGCGCGCAGCTCGGCCTCGGCCGCGCGCTCGTTGGCCGCGCGGATCTCCTCGGACAGCGCCTCTTCCTTGTGGAACAGCTCGAGCGCGCC
>DASQCX010000667.1:0-6620 GCA_035634455.1 Burkholderiaceae bacterium | reverse complement strand
TGAACAGCGTGGACTTGCCGGCGCCGTTCGGGCCGATGATCGCGACGCGCTCGCCGGCGTCCACCTTCAGCGACGCGCCGCGGATGATCTCGGTCTTGCCGAATCGCTTGCGGACGTCGCGCAGTTCGAGCGCCACGCGCGGCGCGGCGGTGTCGGCCGTCATGCCGCCTCCCGTCGCCGCGTCTCGCGCTCGATGTCGTCCTGCGCCGCGCTCCAGCGCACGAGCACGCGGCGGCGCGCGAGCTCGAACGCGGCGGCGCCGGCGGCAAGCAGCAGCGCCGCGCCGATCCAGGCGCCGGCGCCCTTGGCGTCCAGCGTGACGCCGCAGAACTTCATGACGGGACCCAGCGCCTGGTTCAGCTGCAGGTGGTACAGCATCTCGACCATCGCGCTCGCGCCCAGGAAGGCCACAGCGCCCGCAGCCAGCAGCGCGAGGTAGCCCGGCAGCAGCGCCCGCAGCCTGCCGAAGGCCGCGAGCCGCATGTTGGCCAGCACGACGCCCGCGACGCCGCCGGGCGCGAACATCACCATCAGCATGAACGCGAGCCCGAGGTACAGCAGCCACGCCTTGGTCAGCTCGGACAGCACCACCGTGGCCAGCACCATCAGCACGCCGCCGATGACGGGCCCGAAGAATGCCGTAGAGCCGCCGAGGAAGGTGAACAGCAGGTAGGCGCCCGAGCGCTGCGCGCCGACGACCTCGGCCGTGGCCAGCTCGAAGTTGATCGCGCCCAGGCCGCCCGCGATGCCGGCGAACAGCCCCGAGATCATGAAGGCGAACCAGCGCACGCGCTGGGTGTCGTAGCCGATGAAGGCGACGCGCTCCGGGTTGTCGCGCACCGAGTTGAGCATGCGGCCCAGCGGCGTTCGCGTGAACGCGAACATCAGCCCGGTGCAGACGAAGCAGTAGATCGCGATCAGGTAGTACACCTGGATCTGCGGCCCGAAGCTGATGCCCAGCGTCGCCGGTTGCACGACGCGGTTGCTGCTGACGCCGCCCTCGCCGCCGAAGAACTCCGGCAGCATCAGCGACATCGAGGACACCAGCTCGCCGATGCCCAGCGTGATCATCGCGAACGTGGTGCCCGACTTGCGCGTCGTGACGAAGCCGAACAGCGCCGCGAACACCAGGCCCGCGACGCCGCCCACCAGCGGCAGCAGGCTCACCGGCAGGTGCAGCGAGCCGTCGCCGATCCGGTTGAGCGCATGGATCGCCAGGAAGGCGCCGAGCCCGCTGTAGACCGCGTGCCCGAAGCTGAGCATGCCGCCCTGCCCCAGCAGGATGTTGTAGGCCAGGCAGGCGATGATCGCGATGCCCATCTGCGACAGCAGCGTCTGCGACAGGCTGCTGCTGAACACCAGCGGCGCGGCCAGCAGCAGCAACGCGTAGCCGCCCCACACGACCCAGCGCCCGATGTCGTACGGCCGGAAATGGTAAGTGACGGCCCCCCGTCCGGCGGATACGCCGTCCACCCCCCCGAGGGGGAGCCGGCCTTGCTTGGGGCGGCCCGGCGCGGCATCCGGCTCGGCGCGCTCGCTCATTCGCGCGTCCCGAACAGCCCGCGCGGCCGGAAGATCAGGATCAGCACCAGCAGCAGGTAGGGCAGGATGGGCGCGACCTGAGCCAGCGTCAGCTTCATCAGCGGATACGCCGCGCCGTCCGGCGACACGTGCCAGCCGACGGCGGCCGCGGCGTCGGCGAGCGACCTGTCCACCGTGAGCGGCACCGTCTGCAGCAGTCCGATCAGCAGCGCGCCGACGAAGGCGCCCACCAGCGAGCCGGTGCCGCCGACCACGACCACGACGAACAGGATCGGCCCGATCGCCGCCGCCATCGCCGGCTCGGTGACGAAGGTGGTGCCGCCGATCACGCCTGCCAGCCCGGCCAGCGCGCAACCGGCGCCGAACACCAGCATGAACACGCGCGGCACGTCGTGGCCCAGCGCCTCGGCCATCTCGGGATGCGTCAGCGCGGCCTGGATCACGAGGCCCACGCGCGTGTGCTTGAGCAGCAGCCACAGCGCCAGCAGCATCAGCAGCGCGACCAGCATCATGAAGGCGCGCGTGGCCGGGAACGTGGTGCAGGCCGCGTGCGCGCAGGTCGCGGCGTCCGCCTGCCCGAGCACGACCGACAGCCCCGCCGCGGCCGACTGCACCAGCGTGAACGCCGGCCGCGCCAGCACGGCGGGCGGGTCGAAGGCCACCGGCGCGCGGCCCCAGACCACCTGCACCAGCTCCAGGATCAGGTAGCTCAGGCCGAAGGTGACCAGCAGCTCGGGCACGTGGCCGTAGCGGTGCACGCGGCGCAGGCACGTCCGCTCGAACACGGCGCCGAGCACGCCCACCACCGCCGGCGCGACCGCCAGCGCCGGCCAGAAGCCGACGATGCGCGAACTCGCGTAGCCCACGTACGCGCCCAGCATGTAGAACCCGGCATGGGCGAAGTTCAGCACGCCCATCATGCTGAAGATCAGCGTCAGGCCCGAGCTGAGCATGAACAGCAGCAGCCCCGAGCTGAGGCCGTTGAGGATGTTGATGACGGTCTGGTCCACGGTGCGGTGCGGATCAGATCGCGGGCGCCATCAGGAGGGCCGCTTCATCTGGCACGAAGTCGGCGTGCTCGCCACGTACGCGTCGTAGTGCGCCACCGGCGCGAACGTGAAGCCGGTGTTCTCGACCGAGTACGGGTTCTTCGCGTCCGTCTTCTGCCACACCGAGATCCACAGGTCCTGCTGCAGCTGGTGGTCGGACTTGCGCATCTCGATGTCGCCGTTGTAGCTCTTGAGGCGCAGGCCTTCGAGCGCCGCGGCCACCTTCACCGGGTCGGTGGACCTGGCCCGGGCCATGGCCTCGGACAGCAGCTGCAGCTCGGTGTAGATGTCGGCGACGTAGAAGTCGTCGTTGAACTTCGCCTTGAAGTCGTCCTGCAGCTTGCGGATGGGGCCGCCCATGTTCGGATGGCCGTACCCGACGAAATACACCCGGCCCGCCGCGCCGGCCCCCAGCGAGGTGGGCGTGCCGGAGTTGTTGGCGTAATAGGTGAAGAACTTGACGTTCAGCCCCGCCTCGTTGGCCGCCTTGACCAGCAGCGCCAGGTCGGTGCCCCAGTTGCCGGTGATGACGGTGTCCGCGCCCGAGGCCTTGATCTTGGCGACGTAGGGCGCGAAGTCGGTGACCTTGGCCAGCGGGTGCAGGTCCTCGCCGACGATCTCGATGTCGGGCCGCTTGCGCGCCAGGTCGGCCTTCGCGAACTTGGCGACCTGCAGGCCGTGCGCGTAGTTCTGGCCGATGATGTAGACCTTCCTGATGTCCTTCTGCTCCTTGATGAAGGTTGTCAGGGCTTCCATCTTCATCGAGGTATCGGCGTCGAGCCGGAAGTGCCAGTAGCTGCACTTGCTGTTGGTCAGGTCGGGGTCGACGGCCGCGTAGTTCATGTAGAGCACTTCGTGGCCGGGATTGCGCTCGTTGTGCTTGTTGACGGCGTCCACCAGCGCGCCCGCGGCACCGGAACCGTCGCCCTGCGTGACGTAGCGGATGTTCTGGTCGATGGCCGACTTCAGCGCGGTGAGCGACTCGGCCGGGCTCACCTTGTTGTCGAACGGCACGATCTCGAACTTCACGCCGGCGGGGTTGTTCTTGTTGAACAGCTCGGCCAGGTACTGGAAGGTCTTGAGCTGGTTCTGGCCGATGGGCGCCATCAGGCCGGACAGCGGGTCGATCCAGCCGATCTTGACCGTCTCGCCCTTCTGCGCGAACGCGGCGCCGTGCTGCAGCGCGAGGCCGGTCAGGGCGAGGACGGCGAACTTCTTCGAAAAAGTCATGGCTTTGTCTCCGTGGTCGCCGCGTGGCCCGCGGTCGTCGAGCGACGTTAGCGCACCGACGGCCGGACGCGCTGAGGGACTACCCCGAACAAGCCTGTCGCAGCCGCGACAGGCGCGCGGCGGTCACGCCGTCGGCAGCACGTGGTCGCGGAACTGCTCGCGCAGCCTGAGCTTCTGCAGCTTGCCGGTGGCGGTGTGCGGCAGCTCGGCCACCACGGCCACGTCGTCGGGGATCTGCCACTTGGCGATCTTGCCCTCGAAGAAACGCAGCAGCTCCTCGCGCGAGACCGTCGCCCCCGGCTTGGGCACCACCACCAGCAGCGGGCGCTCGTCCCACTTCGGGTGCCGGCAGGCGATGACCGCGGCCTCGTGCACGGACGGGTGCGCGACGGCGATGTTCTCCAGCTCGATCGAGCTGATCCATTCGCCGCCGGACTTGATGACGTCCTTGCTGCGGTCGGTGATGAACATGAAGCCGTCGGCGTCGATGGCCGCGACGTCGCCGGTGGGGAACCAGCCCGGCTCGCCGTCGACGCTGACCAGCGGCGAGTCCTTGGCCTTGAAGTAGCTGGCGATCACCCACGGCCCGCGCACGACGAGGTTGCCGGCCGCCTTGCCGTCCCACGGCAGCGAGCGGCCGTCGTCGTCGATGATGGCCATGTCGATGCCGAAGATCACGCGGCCCTGGCTCTGCAGCAGGTGCTGCTTCTCCTCGGCCGGCAGCGCGTCGTGCTTGGCCTGCAGCTTGGACAGCGTGCCCAGCGGCGACAGCTCGGTCATGCCCCAGGCGTGGATCACCTCGACGCCGTAGTCCTGCTGCAGCGACTTCATCATCGCCGGCGGGCAGGCCGAGCCGCCGATGACGGTGCGCTTGAAGGTGCTGAACTTCAGGTCGTTGGCCTTCATGTAGTTCAGCAGGCCCAGCCACACGGTGGGCACGCCGGCGCTGAAGGTGACCTTCTCGGACTCGAACAGGTCGTACAGCGACGCGCCGTCCAGGAACGGTCCCGGCATCACCAGCTTGGCGCCGATCATCGCGGCCGTGTACGGAATGCCCCAGGCGTTGACGTGGAACATCGGCACGATGGGCAGGATGACGTCGCGCGTGGAGCAGTTCATCGCGTCGGGCAGCGCCGCGCCGTACGAGTGCAGCACGATGGAGCGGTGGCTGTAGAGCGCGCCCTTGGGGTTGCCGGTGGTGCCCGAGGTGTAGCAGAGCGTGGCGGCGGTGTTCTCGTCGAGCTCGGGCCAGCGGTAGTCGCCGTCGTGCGCGGCGATCAGGTCGTCGAAGCACAGCAGGTCGGGGATCGTGGTCGACGCGGGCATCTGGCCGCGATGGCCCATCAGCACGAAGTGCCGCACCGTCTTGAGCTTGGGCGCGAGCTTCTCGACCAGCGGCAGGAAGCCCGAGTCGAAGCACAGCACGGCGTCCGCGGCGTCGTTGGCGATCCACTCGATCTGCTCGGGGAACAGGCGCGGGTTGATCGTGTGGCAGACGCGGCCCGAGCCGGAGGCGCCGTAGTAGATCTCGACGTGGCGGTGCCCGTTCCAGGCCAGCGTGGCCACGCGCTCGCCCGGCGCGACGCCGAGCGCGTCCAGCGCCTGCGCGAACTGGCGCGCGCGCCGGCCGACCTCGGCCCAGTTGCTGCGGTGGATGTCGCCCTCGCAGCGGCGCGACACGATCTCCACGTCGCCCGCGTGGCACGCCGCATGCCGGATCAGCGACGACACGGTCAGCGGCATATCCATCATCTGGCCCATCAGGACGCTCATCGCCTGTCTCCTTGTTGTCGATTGCGTGACCGCCTCGCGACACCCGCCACGCGAGGGGACTGCCCTACTGTAAGGCCCTTCCCCGGCCGCGCGCCAGGGGGGTCGCTAGACTGGTTGCCGATGACAGACACCGCCACCGACACCGCCCCCACCGGCCCCGACCGCGCCCGCTGGATCAACCGCTTCGCGCACTTCGCCCACGCGGTGCCCGACGTCCGCCGCGACGGCGAGACCGCGCCCGTCGAGGCCAGTCCGCGCCACCCGTTCGGCACCGACCTGCCCGCGCAGCCCTTCCCCGAGCCGCACTGGGTCGCCACCAGCGCCGACTGCGCCGACCTGCTGGCCTGGCCGACGGACTGGGCAACGCGCGCGGACTGGCGCGCCGTCGACGTCCTCACCGGCCGCGCCGCCTGGCCCGGCCTGCAGCCCATGGCCACCGTCTACAGCGGCCACCAGTTCGGCGTCTGGGCCGGCCAACTGGGCGACGGCCGCGCGCTGCTGCTGGGCGAATGGCAGCCCGCGGCGGGCGGGCCGTCGTTCGAGATCCAGCTCAAGGGCGCGGGCCGCACGCCGTACTCGCGCATGGGCGACGGCCGCGCGGTGCTGCGCTCGTCGATCCGCGAGTTCCTGTGCTCCGAGGCGATGGCCGCGCTCGGCGTGCCGACCACGCGCGCGCTGGGCGTCGCCGGTTCCGCGCTGCCGGTGATGCGCGAGACGCCCGAGACCGGCGCCGTCGTCACCCGCGTCGCGCCCAGCTTCCTGCGCTTCGGCCACTACGAGCACTTCGCGCACAGCGGCCAGCACGATTCGCTGCGGCGGCTGGTCGACTTCACCATCGCCACCTATTTCCCCGAGCTGCGCGACGGCGCGGATGGCCGCGACCCGCTGCACGCCTGGCTCGCCGAGGTCGTGCGCCGCACCGCCGCGACGGTGGCGCACTGGCAGGCGGTCGGCTTCGCGCACGGCGTGATGAACACGGACAACATGTCCATCCTGGGCCTGACGATCGACTACGGCCCGTTCGGC
>DASQCX010000666.1:0-1782 GCA_035634455.1 Burkholderiaceae bacterium | reverse complement strand
TGATGCTGTTCCCGCTGATCCGCGCGCTCGCCGGCATGGGCCTGTTCGGCACGCTGCCGGGCGTGGTGCTGATCCACACGCTGTTCGGCATGCCGGTGATGACGCTGCTGTTCCGCAACTACTACGCCGGCGTGCCGCGCGAGCTGTTCATGGCCGCGCGCATCGACGGCGGCGGCTTCTGGCGCATCTTCGTGCAGCTGATGCTGCCGCTGTCGCTGCCCATCGTCGTCGTGGCCGTGATCATGCAGGTGACCGCGATCTGGAACGACTTCCTGGTCGGCCTCGTGTTCGCCGGCCACGACTGGCTGCCGATGACCGTGCAGCTCAACAACATCATCAACACCACCACCGGCGAGCGCCTCTACAACGTCAACATGGCGGCCACGCTGCTGACGTCGCTGGTGCCGCTGGCCGTCTACCTCGTCTCCGGTCGGTGGTTCGTGCGCGGCATCGCCGCCGGCGCAGTGAAAGGCTGAATGAACGTCTCGATCCGACAACTCGCGGTGCACATGGGCGGCACCCCCGTGCTGGAGAACCTCGACCTCGACGTCGTCGCCGGCGAGTTCCTGGTGCTGCTGGGCCCGTCGGGCTGCGGCAAGTCGACGCTGCTGCACGCGATCGCCGGGCTGGTCGACGTCGCGGCCGGCGCCGTGCACATCGGCGGCCGCGACGTGACCTGGGCCGACCCGAAGGACCGGGCGATCGGCATGGTGTTCCAGTCGTACGCGCTGTATCCGACGATGAACGTCGAGCGCAACATGTCGTTCGGGCTGCGCGTGGCGGGCACGCCGAAGGCGGAGGTCGCGCGGCGCGTCGCCCGCGCGGCCCGGATGCTGCAGCTCGAGCCGCTGCTCGCGCGCAAGCCGGCGCAGCTGTCCGGCGGCTAGCGCCAGCGCGTGGCGATCGGGCGCGCGCTGGTGCGCGAGGCGCAGGTGTTCCTGTTCGACGAGCCGCTGTCCAACCTCGACGCCAAGCTGCGCACGGAGCTGCGGCGCGAGTTGAAGCAGCTGCACCGCGAACTGGGCGCCACGATGATCTACGTCACGCACGACCAGGTCGAGGCGATGACGCTGGCCACGCGCGTGGCGGTGATGCGCGGCGGCCGCATCCAGCAGGTGGGCACGCCGGGCGAGGTGTACGCGCGGCCGGCCAACATGTTCGTCGCCGGCTTCCTGGGCTCGCCCAGCATGAACTTCATCGAGGGCGAGACGTCGGCGGGCGGCGCAGCCGTCCTCGGAGTGCGGCCGGAGCACCTGGCGCTGCATCCGGCGGACGGTGCGCGGTCCGAGGGGGAGATCGCGCTCGTCGAGGCGATGGGCGCGCACGAGGTGGTCTGGCTGGACATGCACGGCCACCGCCTGGCCGCCATCGCCCCGGCCACGGGCGCGCACCGGATCGGCGACCGCGTGGGCGTGCAGATAGCCCTCGATCGCGCAAGCGTGTTCGACCCCGTGTCGCAGGAACGCATCGAACTGCACGCCGGCGCGTTCCATCATCATCCCCGCTGATATCGTCACCCATCATGGCAACGATCAAGGACGTCGCGAAGCTGGCCGGCGTGGGCGTGGGCACCGCCTCGCGCGTGATCAGCGGCAAGGGCTCGTTCTCCGAGACCGCGGCGGCGCGGGTCGAGGCGGCGGCGCGCCAGCTCGGGTTCCGCCCGAGCGCGATCGCGCGGGCGCTGTCGCTGCAGCGCACCGGCACCATCGGCGTGTTCGTGCCCGACTTCAAGGGCCCGTTCTACGGCCCGCTGCTGGACGCGATCGACGCCGAGCTGCGCCT
>DASQCX010000665.1:0-16486 GCA_035634455.1 Burkholderiaceae bacterium | reverse complement strand
CTTGGCGACGCGTGTCGTCGACGTGGTGACCAAGCCGCTGGACGTCGTCATCGTCACGCCGCCGCCGCCACCGCCGCCGCCGAAGATCGAGCGGGTGCTCGACAAGCCCCGGACCGCGACGCTGCCGCCGCCCGTCTACGTGCCGCCGCCCGAGGTCGTGCCGGCGGCGCCGCCGCCGGAGGCGACGGTCACGGCCACCGCCACCGAGCCGACGCCGCCCGCGCCCGTCGTCGCTGCGGCTCCGCCGGCGCCCGCGCCGCCGCCGGCCGTCGCGCGCCAGGAGGTGAGCCTGGCGTGCCCCGGCTACCAGTCCGCGCTCGCCGCGGTGCTGGAGGACGCGATCGACCGCGTGGGCATCGCGGGCACGGTGCGCACGCGGCTGACGGTGCGCGGCGGGCAGGTCGTCGACGTCGCGTTCCTGTCCGGGCCGAAGGAGTACACGAAGTACGTGCAGGCCGCGGTCAGGCGCATGCACTGCTCCGCCGGCGGGGCCGACGAGGTGCAGGTGCCGCTGGACGTCAACTTCGCCAGGTAGCGACGACCCGGCGCCAAACAACCCTTTCACGACAACGGGCGGGGCCTGCCGTAGGATGGCCGTCCCGTCCGCTCAACGACACCGACATGACACGCACCGCCGCCTCGCTCGCCGCGTTCATTGCGCTCGCCGCCACGTCCTCGGCCTTCGCCCAGGCCGCGCCGGACTTCGGCAAGGTCGAGATCCGGACCACGCAGCTCGCGCCCGATTTCTGGACGCTGGAAGGCCAGGGCGGCACGATCAGCGTGCTGGCCGGCAGCGACGGCATCCTGCTGGTGGACTCGCAGTTCGCGCCGCTCACCGACAAGCTGGTCGCGGCGATCCGCAAGGTCTCGGACAAGCCGATCCGCTTCCTGGTCGACACCCACGTGCACCCCGACCACGTCGGCGGCAACGCGAACTTCGCGAAGCTGGGCGCGACGATCTTCGCGCGCGACCAGCTCCGGTACCGCCTGGAGCATCCGAACCCCGCGGCCGACGGCACGCCCGGCAAGCCCGCGCCGGAGCAGGCGCTGCCCGTGGTCACGTACAACGCGTCGCTGTCGATCCACATCGACGGCGAGGACGTGCGGCTGCTGCCGGTCGTCGCCGCGCACACCGACGGCGACACCGTGGTCTCGTTCCCGCGCCACGACATCATCGCGGCGGGCGACATCTTCCGCAGCGTCGGCTACCCGTACGTCGACCTGGCCAGCGGCGGCACGCTGGCGGGCATCCTCGAGGGCCTGAGCGAGATCGTCGACCGCGCGGGGCCGGCCACGAAGATCATCCCGGGCCACGGCCCCATCGTCGACCGCGACGCGGTGCTGGCGCAACGCGACCTGATCCTGGCGGTGCGGGCGAAGGTGGCCAAGCTGGTGGAGCAAGGCAAGTCGGTCGACGAGGCGATCGCCGCGCATCCGACCGCGGAGTTCGACGCCAAGGTGCCGCAGTCGGCGCAGACCGCCGATCGCTTCGTGCGGTGGGTGTACGCCGAGGTCGTGGCCAATCGTTGAGGAGTCGGTGCCAGGTCTCGAAATTTGCTACCCGTGGGGGTATCAAATTTCAAGACCTGACACCGGTTGCACGCGTCTCAGCTCGCCGCGAAGCAGTACAGCAAGCCCGCGCCGCCGGTGCTGACCAGGTTGTCCTGGCTGCATCCGCGGCTCTTGTGCGCGGAGTTCCACGAGGTGTTGCCGCCGCCGGCGCGATCGAAGTGCCCCAGCTGGGTCGAGGCGTCGCTGGCGCTGCTCGTGTAGTTGCGGCAGGTGTGGTCGGCGCCGTCCGCGTAGGCGCGGCCGTCGGGTTGCGAGCCGGTGATCACGTCGTGCACGTTGGGCTTGTCGCCGAAGCCGGGACGGGTCTCGCCGGTCTCGGTGTAGACCGTGGCCTTGCTGAGGTTGTTGCCCAGTTGCGCCAGCTCGATCGTGTCGCCGTGCAACTGCGCGATGTCCCTGGCGATGACGGCGCCGCGCGCGTTCGTCCACGGGCCCGTGCCGATGCGGTCGCGCGCGTTGACGGCCGGCGCGCCGTCGGCCGCCTGCGTACTGAGGTAGGCGCGCCAGGTGCGCTGGCCGAAGCCGACGGCGGCGGCCAGCTTCTGGCAATGCGCGTCGGCGCCTGCCAGGCCGCCGAGGTTGCCGCCCTGGCCGATGGGCTGGCTGGTCAGGAAGAAGCTGAAATCCCTGGGCAGGGCGCGCGGCGCGGACGCCGCGGCCGCGGACGCCGAGGCGGCGGACTGCGCGCGGGCCGCGAGCGTGGTGGTCAGCGTCGCGGCGACCGCGAGCACGGTGCAGGCGGCGAGCGCCGTCGATTCGGAGCGGATCTTCATCGTCGCGTCCTCAGTTGGCGTTGCGGAAGTCGTCGTGGCAGGACTTGCAGGCCTTCTGCAGCTTGCCGAACTGCTCCTTCACGGCCGCCGCGTCGGCGCCGCTGGAGGCCACGCGCGCCAGCTCGTTCGATTCCTTGGCGAACTCGCCGCCGAGCTCGGCGAACCGGGCCTGGTTGCTGAACGCCTCGGCCTTGACCGAGGTGTCGTGCCAGCCCTTGCCCGTCTCGGTGCCGGGCGCGAACAGGCTGCCCAGGCCGGCGTTCGCGATCGCGGCGATGGCGTTGGCCGAGCGCAGCACCTGGTCCTTGTTGTAGCCGCCGTCGAGGCTGGACTTGATGCGCCCCGAGTTCCAGGCGACGACCTGGAACGCCGACTGGCGCCACTTGATCAGGTTCTCGGGCTTGGGCGCCTGCTGGGCGAGGGCGGAGCCCGCCGCGGCCAGGGCGATGGCGGTGGCGAGGAGGAGGGTCGTGGTACGTGATTTCATGGGAGTCGTGTCGCGGGGTCGTGGTTGGGGGATCACTGGAACGGCTTGTGGACGTCGTGGCAGTCGTTGCAGGCGTGCGCGAGGTCGACGGCGGCGCGGGACGCCTTGTCGTAGTCCTGCGCCGCCAGCGCGCTCGGGATCGCGGCGGCGAGCGCCTGGCCGCTGCGCGACATGTCGACGGCGTCCGCCCTGTGGCCGTCGTCGACGAAGTACGCTTCCATCAGCCCGTACAGGCGCGCGAGTTCGCGGGCGTCGGCGACGGCGGCGTCGGTCCGGCGCGCGTCGATGTTGCGCTGCACGTCGACGCTGCGTTTGTCGATGGCGCGCATCCAGACGTCGAAGTCCAGCACGCTGGCGGCGCGCGCCACGGTGGCGGCGCCGGCGGCGAGCGCGAGGGTCGCGACGGCGGCGAGCGTCGCGCGGGCGCGCGGCGTGGATCGCATGGTCAGTCCTTCTTGTAGACCTCGTGGCAGTTCTTGCACGAGCGGGTGAGCTGGTTGACGGCGTCGCCGGCGGCGTCGAAGTCCTGCGCCGCTATGGCCTTGAGGGCTTGCGCGGCGAGTTCCTGCGTGCGGTGGGCGAAGACGACGGCGTCGGCGGTGTCGGGCTTCTCGCCGTAGTGCGATTCGATGCGGGCAAAGGTGTCGACGAGCGCGCGGGCGTCGGCCGCGGCCGCCTTGCCGTCCTTCAGCGCGACGTTGGAGTCGAGGCTCTTGGCGGTGTCGTCGACGCCGCGCATCAGATCGCCGTCGACGTCGATGCCGGTGCCGAGGGCGGCGCCCGCGAGCGTCAGCGTGGCGAGAGCGATGGGCAATGTCTTGCGGGTGAACTTCATGTCGGTCGAGGATCGGGGCCGCGCGCGCGTGACGCGCGCGCGGCCCTTGCGGCGCGTCAGGCCACGATCTCCTTGATGACGTCGCCGAACACCGTCGTCGGGCGCTCCTGGCGGCCCTGGTACTGGAACGTCACCTTGCGGTTGTCCAGGCCCAGCTGGTGCAGGATGGTGGCCTGCAGGTCGTAGGTGTCGACGATGCCGGTCTGCGCGCGCAGGCCGATGTCGTCGGTCGAGCCGTAGGTGCCAGGCTTGATGCCGCCGCCGGCCAGCCAGCTCGTGTACCCCCAGGGGTTGTGGTCGCGGCCGTTGCCGCTCTGGCCGTAGGGCGTGCGGCCGAACTCGGACGTCCACACCACCAGCGTCGTGTCCAGCAGGCCGCGCGCCTTCAGGTCGGCGAGCAGGCCGGCGATCGGCTTGTCGACCGTCCTGCTCATGACGCCGTGGTTCTTCTCCAGGTTGTTGTGCGCGTCCCAGCTGTCGATCGTCGTGTCGGGCGAACCCGAGATCACGTGGATGAAGCGCACGTTGCGCTCGACCAGGCGGCGCGCGCGCAGCAGCGCGGTGCCGAACTCGTCGGTCTCCTTGGTGCCGACGCCGTACAGCTCGCGCGTGGCGGCGGTCTCCTTGCTCAGGTCGACGGCTTCGGGCGCCGACTTCTCCATGCGGTACGCGAGCTCGTAGGACTTCGCGCGCGCCGCCAGCTCGGTGTCGCCGGTGCGCGCGATCGCGCCGTGCTCGTTGAGCGAGGCGATCAGGTCCAGCGTGTTGCGCTGCTCGCTGTCGATCACGCCCTCGGGCCGTGCCAGGTGCAGGATCGGCGAGTCCCCTTTGCGGAACGCCGTGCCCTGGTAGGCCGCGGGCAGGAAGCCCGAGCTCCAGATCACCGCGCCGCGCCCGCCGCCGGCCGCGCCCACGCCGGTGGGCAGCACCACGAAGGCCGGCAGGTCGGGGTTGGCCGAGCCGAGTGCGTACTGCACCCACGAGCCGAGCGCCGGCCGGCCCGGCACCAGGCCGGCGGTGTGCAGCTTCAGCGAGGAGATCACGTGCGTCGCGCCCTCGGTCTTGCAGCCCTTGAGGAAGGCGATGTCGTCGACCTGCTTGGCGAGGTTGGGCAGGAAGTCCGACACCCACGCGCCGGTTTCGCCGTACTGCTTCCACGTGCGCTTGGTCGCCAGCAGGTTGCCGACGCCGCCGTCGGTGGCCGTCTTCAGGTTCTTGGCGAACGAGTCGGGCAGCGGCTTGCCGGCCAGCCGGATCAGCTCGGGCTTGTAGTCGAACAGGTCCAGCGTACTGGGCGCGCCGGCCATGTGCAGCCAGATGACCGACTTGGCCTTGGCCGCGAAGTGCGGCTGGCGCGGGGCCTGCGGGTCCTCCAGCTCCGCCGCCGAGGCGACGTTGAGCTGCAGGCCCAGCCCGCCGAGGGCGGCGGCGCCCAGGCCGAGGCCGGCGTGGCCGAGGAAGTCGCGACGCGATGAATGGGTCATGGGTACTCCGTTTGCAAAGGATTCAGAAGCGGTAGAGGAAGTCGTTCGCGTTGGACAGCGCGTGCACCAGGTCGACGAAGGCGGCGGCGTGCGCGGCGCCCGGGTCGTTGCGGGCGCCGTCGGCAACGTCGCCGGCGCCGTCGTCGGCGGGCTGCGCGTTGGCCGCGGCGTTGGCGGCGGCCGCCGCGGCGGCCAGCGCCACCGGGTCGTAGTTCGGGTTGGGCGCGGTCGCCCAGCGCGTCTCCTTCTGCTTCTGCCTGTCGATGAACTCGATCAGCGCGGCCTGCTCGAAGCGATCCGGCGCGCGGCCGTAGGCGGCCTGGTACAGCTTGCCGACCTGCGTCTCGAGCGAGGGCGCGACGCCGTAGCCTTCCGGCAGGTTCAACTTCCGGCCGGCCGCGAGCTGCTGCGCCTCCAGCACTTCCTGGCTCTTGAGGAAGGCCAGCAGGCGCGTCTTCTCGAACGCGTCGGGCTTGCGCGAGTACAGGATCTCGTAGACGCGGGCGATGCGCGCCGCGTCGTCGGCCCTGGGTTCCTCCTTGATCACGCGACCCGCCAGTGCCTTCGACCAGCCGTAGACCAGGTCGCTGTTGATCAGCGCCAGCGCCTGCGGCGCCGTCGTCGTCACGTCGCGCCTGTTGTGCACGATTTGCGGATTGGCCCAATCGAAGGTGTCCAGCAGCGGGTAGGGCAGGTTGCGGCGGATGAAGACGTAGACGCTGCGCCGGTTCGCGTCGTGCGGGTTGTCGGACGTGATCCAGAAGTTGCGGTTCGGCGCCGCGGTGCCGGCCGGCAGCGGCGGGAACACGGCGGGGCCGCCGAGCTTGTCCTCCAGCAGTCCCGAGGCCTGCAGCAGCGAGTCGCGGATCTCCTCGGCCTCCAGGCGCTGGCGCGGGAAGGCCCACAGCAGCTTGTTCGTGGGGTCGACCTTCTCGGCATCGCCGCGCGGCGCCGAGGATTGCCGGTACGTGTGCGACAGCAGGATCTCGCGCTGCAGCTTCTTCACGCTCCAGCCGTCCTGCACGAACCCGGCGGACAGGTAATCGAGCAGCTCGGGGTTGGTGGGCTTGACGCCCATCTTGCCGAAGTCGCTCACCGATTCGACGATGCCGTTGCCGAACACCTGGGCCCACTGGCGGTTGACGAACACGCGCGCGGTCAGCGGGTTGTCCGGCGACGTGATCCAGTTCGCGACCGCGGTGCGGCGGCCGGACGACGTCGCGGTCGGCACGATGGCCGGCTTCGCGCTGGTCAGCAGCGACGGGAAGCCGGGCTGCACCTCGTCGAGCTTGCGGTCGTAGATGCCCTTGAACAGGACGTAGGTCGGCGGCGAGTCGGCATGGCCCAGCTCCGACATCGTCGAGATGTTGCCGGGATCCTTGGGCTTGATCGCGTCGAAGGCCTTGAGCTGCTCCTCGAGCGCCTGGTACTTCGCGTAGCCGTCCTTGTCCTTCTTCTTGAGGTCGCTCACCGCGTTGCGCGTGCGGCCCGACAGCGTCCACAGGTTGCGGTGGTAGATCCAGCGGTCGTAGGCGTCGCGCTCGGCCTCGGGCTTGGTGATCGACGTGCGGGTGTCGGGCACGAAGCCGGACAGGCGGTCGGACTCCAGCTTCTCGATGACCGGCTTGAGCAGCGCGTCCTGCTGGTCGCGAATGTCCTTGGTCGCGGCCTCCCACTTCGCCTGCTTCGCGAGGTATTCGGCCTTGGCCGGGCCGTCGATCGCCTTGACGTCGTCGTTCCAGCTCGCGTTCACGAAGAAGGCCTGGAACTGGTAGTACTCCTTCTGCGAGATCTTGTCGAACTTGTGGTCGTGGCACTGCGCGCAGCCCAGCGTCGTGCCGAGGAACACCGAGCTGACGGTGTCGGTGAGGTCGTTGGCGACCTCCTGCTTCTTCAGGTTGAGGTCGCGCGCGTTGATCTCGTCGGGGAAGTTGCGCAGGAAGCCGGTGGCGATCAACGCCTCGTTGCGGTCGGGCCAGAGCTCGTCGCCGGCGATCTGCTCCTGCACGAAGCGGTCGAAGGGCTTGTCCTGGTTGAACGATGCGATCACGTAGTCGCGGTAGCGCCAGATGTTGGGCCGCGTGCCGTCGGCGTTGTAGCCGTCGGAATCGGCGTAGCGCGTCAGGTCCAGCCAGCGGCGGCCCTGGCGTTCGCCGTAGTGCGGCGAAGCCAGCAGCCGGTCGACCAGCTTGTCGTAGGCCTTGGGCGACTTGTCGTTCACGAAGGCGCGGACCTCGTCGGGCGTCGGGATCAGGCCCCAGGCGTCCAGCGTCGCGCGGCGGATGAAGGTGGCGCGGTCGGCGTCGGGCGAGGGCGCGAGGCCCTTGGCTTCGAGCTTCGAAAGCACGAAGGCGTCCAGCGGCGTCCGGACCCAGGTCTTCTGCCTGACGGCGGGGATCGCGGGCTGTTGCACGGGCGTGTAGGCCCAGGCGCGCGCGACGGCGGCGCTGGCGGGCGTGGCGGCCGCGAGGATGGCGCCGGCGTCGAGCGGCAGCGCCGGATGCGCGGCCGGCAGCGCCGGCGCAGCCGGGGTATCGGCCGCCGGCGCGCGGGTGGCCAGGAGCCCGAGCGACAGGAATCCGGCGGACAGGAGGGCTGCGGTGAGAGGTTTGATCATGGTGCGACTCGGTGTCGAGGGTGGGACGAACGTGCCGTTGCGGGGACGCGCCGCGCGTGGCCTGTACGCAATCCGCGCGCCAGCTTTCTGGCCGCCCGCGGGCCGGAAGTTGATGCTTTCGCCGCAACTCCGGCCCGTGGGCTGCTGCTTGCCGAACACCTGACCCGGTATGGCTGGTGCGTCGCAGGCAGCGCGCGGAGGGCGCGTCAGAGCGTGCCGGTGAACTGCACGGCGAACGTGCGCGGGGTGCCCGGCGTGATGCTGGTCCACGTGCGCGCGGTCGGCGTCTGGTTGTTGAAAACGTTCTTGACGATCAGGCTGGCGTCGAAGCTCTTGTCGTGCTTGCCGATGCCGACGGACAGGTCGGCCAGCACCGACTCGCCGACGACCGCGTACCGCGACAGCGAGACGTCCGAGTTGAACTTGCCGGAGTACGCGATATTGGCGCTGAGGTGCGCGTCCTTGTCGGCGCTGACCGGCTGGCGATAGTCCGCGCCGACGTTGAACGCCAGCCGCGGCGCGCCGGCCAGCGTGCGGCCGCTGACGTCCTGGTAGGCCGGCGCACCCGTGTAGCCGTTCTCCACCGGCTGCGCCGAGTTCGGGAACGACTTGTAGCGCGCCAGGTTCCAGGCGCCGGAGAAGCGCAGCGTCGTGCGCGGGATGCCGCCGTAGACGCCGTCGATCTCCAGGCCGCGGGCGTCGACCTTGGGCACGTTGCCGGTCGCCGAGGTATACGCCGTGGGGTTCGCGATCCCGGCGGCGACGTTGAGCGCCGTCGTGTACTGGTCGAGGATGCGCACGGCCTGCTGGTAGTCGGCGATGCGCATGTCGTAGACGTCGGCGTTCAGGATCAGCGTCTTGCCCAGCAGCGCGGACTTCACGCCCAGCTCGAACGCGTTGGTCTTCTCGGCGTCGACCCGCTGCGAGATGCCGTTGACGACCTGCGAGATGCCCGCCTTCTCGCCGTGCTGGTACGAGACGTAGCTCGTCACGTCGGGGCTGATCTTCCAGCTCGGGCTCAGCGTGAACGCGGGCTGGTTGGCGCGGAAGGGCTGCGCGGCGACCGGGTTGAACAGCACGCCGATGTTGGTCTGGCGGATGGCCTTGGCGGCGGCGACCTGCTTGAGCTGCGCGGCCGTCAGGGCCGAGTACGTCGCCACGCCGAAGTACTTCTGCGCCAGCGCGTCGGCCAGCGCGACCTGGGTGGCGTCGTTGTCGCCCTTGAGCGCGCCGGTGCTGGCGTCCGAGTCGAAGCCGCCCAGCTGCACGCCGTTGACCGACACCGGGTCCAGCTCGGGCGCGCTGCCGTCGCTGATGACGTACGAGCTGGCGGTGGTGCGGCGATCCTCGTGCGTGAGGCGCGCGCCCGTCGTCACGGTGAACGCGTCGGTGACGTGCCAGTTGGCCTGCGCGTACACCGCGGCGCTCTTGTTGTTGATCTCCTGCTGGCCGGCCGGCGAGTTGTAGGCCATCGAGACGTTGGCCAGCGAGTTCTCCATCAGCAGCTGGCCGGCCGCGGTGGCGTCCAGCGTCGTGTACTGCGACGGCGACGCGTACCAGGCGCCGGCGTCGTTGCCCCAGGCCTTGTGGTAGGTGGCCGAGTTCCGGGCCTGCATCAGGAACAGCCCGGCCTGGTAGTCGACGAAGCCGCCCGTGGGCGAGGTGATGCGCAGCTCCTCGCTCTTCTGGCGGTAGTCGTTCCAGAAGCCGCCGGCGTTGCGGGTGATGTCGAACGGCGTGCCGTCGTCGTTGTGCGCGTTGAAGTGGTAGGTCTCCAGCGCGGTGATCGAGGTCAGCGTGCTGCCGCCGGCCAGCTTCCAGTTCACCTCCGCCGAGGCACCGCCGTTGCCGGTGACCAGCCCGCGCTGCGCGTCGTTGTTCGGGCTGCCGTAGTAGTCGGCGAGCGTGTAGCCGGTGTCCTGCGCGAACCAGCTGCGCGCCAGTTTGGCCTCGTTGGTGTTGGTGGTGTTGATGGCCGTGCCGTTGGAATACGTCGTCGCCAGGTTGGGCCGGTTGATGGTCGCCCCGTTGGTGGTCTCGGAGGCGCGCGGCGTGATGACGCCCTCGACGCGCACGCTCAGGTCGTCCGACGGCGTCAGCAGGAACTGCACGCGTCCGGAAACGCGGTCGGTGTTGGTGTAGCTCTGGTCGCGGTCGTAGGCGTTGACCAGCGCGCCCTTCTGGCGGTCGACCGAGAAGGTGCCGCGCCAGGCCAGCAGGTTGTCGACGACGGGGCCGCCGATGGCGGCGACGCCCAGCAGGCCGTTGTGCTCCGAGAACGCGAGCGTGTAGTCGGCGGTGGGCGTGAAGCTCGGGCGCTTGTAGTTGATCGTGATGCTGCCGACGCTGGCGTTCTTGCCCTGCAGCGTGCCTTGCGGGCCGCGCGCGACCTCCACCGTGTCGACGTCGACGAAGTCGAAGCTGGACGTGAGCGCGTTGTAGGCGTAGCTCACGCCGTCGACGATCACGCCGACGCTCGGATCCTGCGCCTCGGTCTGCCCGATCTTGCCGATGCCGCGGATCGACAGGCTGCTGGTGCGCTGGTTGCCGCGGTTCCACGACACGTTGGCCGCGCGCTTGGTGATCGCGTCGACGCCGTACGCGTCCAGGCGCGCGAGCTCGGCGCCGGTGGTCACGGACACCGAGATCGGCACGTCCTGCAGGCGCTCGATGCGGTTGCGGCTGTGGACGGTGACGGCGTCGAGGGCGGGCGCCTCGTTGGCGGCGTCGGGCGCGCTGGCGGCGCTCGCCGCCGGCGCGGCGGCGGAAACGGATTGCGCATGGGCCTGGCCCAGCATCGTCGACGCGAGGACGGCGGCGGCGGCGACGGGCGCGATGGCGAACGGGGACTTGGCGTGTTCTTGTCGTTGTTGGCGAAGGGGCGAACGGCTCACTGAGGCTCCTCGATGTCGTTGGAATGAAAAGGGGTTCGAGGCCCTCGATGCAGCGGTCGTGCCACGTGCGGCGTGTATGCAAATGCGATGCGCGATCGACCCCGCCGCTGCCCGCGCGATCGGCCCTGCGGCTCGCGTTGCCATCGTCGTGAAGCGGTCCGCACGGCGTGCTGCGCGCGCAGCAGTCGATGTGGCGCCGGTGTTCGAAATGCAGCGCGCGCTGCGCAAGTTCGAGCGGCGCGACGGCGCATCGCCCGGGGAGCGGCGCTGGCACGCTTGCTGCACGCAGGACGCGGGTGCGCACCGCGCCGCCTTTCCTCATCACTCCAGAAAGCTCCAGCCATGACCACTCCCCGATTCCTTCTCGCCGCGCTGTTCGCCGGCGCCTTCTTCTCCGCCTCGGCGCAGGAGCCGCCGCAGCAGCCGTGGCGCGTCGCCGGCGGCGCGTCCGATCCCGCGGCCGTCCAGCGCGTGAAGGAGTCGTACGACGCGCCGTGGAAGTTCAAGGCGAAGCGGCTCACGCGGGCCGAGGTCGACGCGCTGCTCGCCAAGCCGGAGTCGGTCGTGTTCGTCGACCTGCGCCGGCCCGACGAGTTCATCACCTACGGCAGCTTCCCCGTCTTCATCAGCGTGCAGAACAAGGATCTCGAGAAGCAGCTCGCCTGGCTGCCGCGCGACAAGACCATCGTCACTGTGTCGAACCACTCGCAGCGCGCGGGTGCCGCGGCCGATCTGCTCGCATCCAAGGGCTTCAACGTGGCGGGCGCGACCGGCGCCGAGGAATACGAGGTGCAGGGCGGCACGAACGTCGCGCATCTCGCGCCGCCGGTGCGCCGCGCCGCGGCGGTCGCGTCGACGCCGCGTTCCTGAATCGGAGCGCGCCATGAGTTCGCCCGAACTGCTGTCCGACTTCGGCGCCGTCGATGCCGGCGCACGCGCGGACGCGCGACGCGCCGTGCTGTGGGACGTGCCGCTGCGCGTGTTCCACTGGTCGCTCGCCGCCGCCGTGACCACCGCGATCGTCACCGGCGAACTCGGCGGCGCCTGGATGCCGTGGCATGGCCGCGCGGGCCTGCTGATCGTCGGGCTGCTGGTGTTCCGCGTGCTGTGGGGCGTGCTGGGTTCGGCGACGTCGCGCTTCACGCAGTTCGCGCCGACGCCGTCGCGCCTGCTCGACTACCTGCGCGGACGCTGGCGCGGCGTCGGCCACAACCCGCTCGGCGCGCTGTCGGTGTTCGCGCTGCTGGGGCTGCTGTCGCTGCAGGCGGCGACGGGGCTGTTCGGCAGCGACGACATCGCGTTCGCCGGGCCGCTCAACCACCTGGTCGACGACACGGCCGGTGCGCGCGCCACCGGCTGGCATCGACTGCTGGCCGACGGGCTGATCGCGCTGGTCGCGCTGCACCTGCTCGCGATCGCGTTCCACGTGATCGTCAAGCGGCACCGGCTGATCCGGCCCATGGTCACGGGGCGCGGCGAACTCGGGCCGGGCCAGGAACTGCCGCGGCCTCGCGGCTACGGGCGCTTCGGGCTGCTGTCGGCGGTGGCGATCGCCGCGGTGGCGGTGCTTGCGCTGGCGGGGGCCGGCGAGACGCCCGTGGCCAACGCTTCGGCCGCCGCCGCGCCCGTCGTGGTGGCGGCGCCGGCCGCCGCGGCGTCGACGCCGGCCTGGTGAATCAGCGCGCGGGCGCGAGCCGCTGGACGGCGGCGAGCGCCTGCTCGACGTTCTCGACCGGCGAAAGCCCGTCGAACGCCGCCGCGATGCGGCCGTCGGGCGCGACGACGAAGGTGCTGCGCTCGGCCAGGCCGTGGGCTATCGGGTCGCCGCGCGTGTCCTTGCGGCCGGGTGCGTCGCGCACGGCGAGCGCGTACGCGTGCGCGACGCGGCCGTCGGCGTCCGAGGCGACGGGGATCCTGCCGGCGCAGTACTCGGGGTCGGCGGAAAACCGGTTGAGGCGGGCGATGTCGTCCAGCGAGACGCCGACGATGGTCGCGCCCGCGGCGGCGAACTCGTCGCGCCGGACGGCGAAGGTGTGCGCCTCCAGGTTGCAGCCGCCGGTGTACGCGGACGGGTAGAAATACACGACCACCGGCCCGCGCCTGAGCGCGTCGGCCAGCGAGTACGTGAAGGTCCGGCCGTCTAGCGAGGCGGGGGCGGTGAAGCCGGGCGCGACGTCGCCGGCGGACAGCGCGGCGCGCGCGCCATGCGGGGAGAGCGTCAGCGCGAGCAGCGCGATCGAGCAGAGGTGGGTGGGTTTCATCCGCACGTCCTTGCAAGCTTCGGGCCCGCCGCGCGAGGCCACGCGTGCGTGCCGATGCTGCAAACGAAGCGATCGTGACCTGTCGCGCGCTGCATTCGCCGCAAGGCTGCGCGCGATCGCGCAAAAAGGCGCCGCGCGTCGATTCCCGCATATCGACAGGCGAAGACGTTGCTTGGTAAGCCGCAGCACTGCACTTAACTTTGCAGTCCCGCAATCGCTGATTCACCGCAACCGTCGTGGCCAAGATCCTGACCCTGCCGGACTCGCACACCGCGCCGCTGACCATCCGGGCCAAGGCGCTGGTGTTCCATGACCCGCAGTCGCGCCTGCTGCTCGATCACGTCGAGCGCCTCGCGCGCAGCGACGCCACCGTGCTGGTGACCGGCGAGACCGGCACTGGCAAGGAGCTGATCGCGCGCCACATCCACGCCGTCAGCGGGCGCGGCGGGCCGTTCGTCGCCGTCAACTGCGGCGCGTTCAGCGAGACGCTGATCGACGCCGAGCTGTTCGGCCACGAGGCGGGCGCGTTCACCGGCGCCACGCAGGCGCGCGCCGGCTGGTTCGAGGCGGCCAACGGGGGCACGCTGTTCCTCGACGAGATCGGCGACCTGCCGATGGCGCTGCAGGTCAAGCTGCTGCGCGTGCTGCAGGAGCGCCAGGTCGTGCGCCTGGGCTCGCGCCGGCCGATCGCGCTCGACGTGCGCCTGGTGGCCGCGACCAACATCGACCTCGCGCGCGCTGTCGTCGCGCAGCACTTCCGCGCCGACCTTTACTACCGGCTCAGCGTCGCCGGCGTGCGCCTGCCCGCGCTGCACGAGCGCCAGGCCGACATCCTGCCGCTGGCCGAGCACTTCGTCGGCGTCTACTGCGCGCGGCTGGGCATCCGCCCGGTGCCGCTGAGCGACGACGCCGTCGCGGCGCTGCGCGCCTACAGCTGGCCGGGCAACATCCGCGAGCTCGAGAACGTCATCCACTACGCGCTGATCGTGTGCGCGGGCGACGCGATCCAGTCGCACGACCTGAAGCTGGTGCCGCTGCAGGCGCCCGCGCGCCGCGCCGGCGATGCGGACCCGGCGCCAGCAGCGACGACCCCGGGCTTCGGCGGCTACCGGCCGCCGGAGGAGCACGCGATCGCGGCCCCGCCGCCGCCCGCGCCGGCGCCCGCGCGCGAGCGCCTGTCCGGCTTCTTCGGCGAGCTGCTGCGCGAAGGCGGTCCCGAGCTGTTCGACAGCGTCGAGCGCGCGCTGGTGCACGC
Organism: Burkholderiaceae bacterium; assembly: GCA_035634455.1. Lineage (GTDB taxonomy): Bacteria > Pseudomonadota > Gammaproteobacteria > Burkholderiales > Burkholderiaceae_C > Scleromatobacter. Next base: position 2,308 of record DASQCX010000665.1, on the reverse strand, counting down.
CGCCTACGAGCACGCGCGCGGCAACCAGGTGCGCGCGGCGCGCGAGCTGGGCGTCACCCGCAACATGGTGCGCACGCTGCTCAAGCGCCACGGCCTGCTCGGCTGCGAGCCGCCGGTCGACGCGGCCATCGCCGCGCACGCGGACGGCGGCCGCGTCGCGCTGTCGGCCGCCTAAGCAACGGCGATTTCGTTCTTTGCTTTCGTCGAGCTGAATTCCCAGAATCCGTTTCATCGAAGGCCGGCGCTGGAGGGCGCCGCGCCCGATCACCCCGAACCGCAAACCGAAGAGGACCCTGATGACGACCCCCCGCCTTTCCCGAACGCTCGCGGCCCTGGCGCTCGCCGCCACCGCCGCCGTCTCGTTCGCCAAGGAGATCACGCTGCTGAACGTGTCCTACGACCCGACGCGCGAGCTCTACCAGGACATCGACGCCGCGTTCCCGAAATACTGGAAGGCCAAGACTGGCGACGACCTCAAGATCAACGCGTCGCACGGCGGCTCGGGCGCGCAGTCGCGCGCGGTGCAGGACGGCCTGGACGCCGACGTCGTGACGCTGGCGCTGGCCTACGACATCGACGCGCTCGCCAACAAGGGCCTGCTCGCCAAGGACTGGCAGAAGAAGTTCAAGGACAACAGCACGCCCTACACGTCGACCATCGTGTTCCTGGTGCGCAAGGGCAACCCCAAGGGCCTGCACGACTGGTCGGACATCACCAAGCCGGGCGTCGGCGTGGTCGTCGCCAACCCGAAGACCTCGGGCGGCGCGCGCTGGGCCTACCTGGCCGCGTACGGCTGGGCGCTGAAGCAGCCGGGCGCGACCGACGCAACGGCGCGCGACTACATCCGCAAGGTCTACGAGAACGTGCCGGTGCTCGACTCCGGCGCGCGCGGCGCGACGGTGACCTTCGCCCAGCGCGGCGTCGGCGACGTGCTGCTCGCGTGGGAGAACGAGGCCTACCTGTCGCTCAAGGAGTTCGGCGCCGACAAGTTCGACGTCGTCTACCCGCCCAGCAGCATCCTGGCCGAGCCGCCGGTGGCCGTCGTCGACAAGGTCGTCGACCGCAAGGGCACGCGCGCGGTCGCGCAGGCCTACCTCGAATACCTCTACACGCCCGAGGCGCAGGAAATCGAGGCGCGCAACTTCTACCGCCCGATCGACCCGACCGTGGCCGCGAAGTACGCGAGCAAGTTCCCGAAGCTGAAGCTGTTCTCGATCGACGACACCTTCGGCGGCTGGGCCAACGCCCAGAAGACGCACTTCGCGGACGGCGGCGTCTTCGACCAGATCTATTCGAAGAAGTAAATCCCCCGACGACCGCGGCGTCGCTGCGACGCCGCGGTCGTCGTTCTTTCCCGAGGGCCGTGCGGAATGGCGCACGGCCTTCTCTCTTTCGGGAGGCAGTGTTCCGGTGCGTGAGACTTCGTTCACGCCGTCCGAAACGCGACCCGCCGCGACATAGACTTCGTCCCCATGCCGCCCGACACACGGGCGCGGGAGGAAACGCATGTTGTCGTGGAGCCGGATGCTCGGTGTTGGCCTGGTCGCGTCGCTGTCGCCGTTGCTGGCGCGTGCCGACGCGACGTTGAAGACGATGTCGCCGCGCGGCGAGGTCGCGCTGGTGCGCCAGGTGCGCGCCACGTTCAGCGAGTCCATGGTCAAGTTCGGCGACCCGCGGCTGCCCGCGCCGCTGGACGTGAGCTGCACGCCCGACACCGCGCAGGCCGGCACGGGGCGCTGGGTCGACGACAAGACCTGGGTCTACGACTTCGCCAAGGACCTGCCGCCAGGCACGCGCTGCAGCGTCGCGCCGCATCCGGGCATCAAGTCGGTGGCCGGCGCGGCCATCGCGGCGAGCGCGAAGTTCGATTTCGGTACCGGCGGCCCGGCTGTCGTGCGCGCCTATCCGACGCCCAGCGACTATTCGAAGATCGAGGAGGAGCAGGTCTTCGCGTTGCTGCTCAACGGGCCCGCCACGACCGACAGCATCGAGCGCTACGCGTACTGCGAGTTCGCCGGCGTCGGCGAGCGCGTGCCGGTCAAGGTCATCACGGGTGCCACGCGCGACGCGATCCTCAAGGCCGTCAACCTCGTGCCGCAGAAGGAGCGCGCCGTCACGCTGCAGTGCGCGCGGCCGATCGCGCCCGAATCGAGGATGTCGCTGGTGTGGGGCAAGGGCGTGGCCACGACCACCGGCGTCGCGAGCACCGACGACCGGCGCCTGGACTATGTCGTGCGTCCCGCGTTCACGGCGAACTTCACCTGCGAGCGCGTCAACTCGCGTTCCGACTGCCTGCCGATGCGGCCGC
>DASQCX010000664.1:0-2737 GCA_035634455.1 Burkholderiaceae bacterium | reverse complement strand
ACACCGACAGCGACTTCGTCGACGGCGTCAGCTGGAAGTCGTCGCCGTTGGCCGGCGCGCCGCTGATCGCGAACGACATGCCGTCGACGGCGATCTGCTGGCCGCTGGTGAACGCATTGCCGGTGGACACGGCGCTGCCGTCCTTGAGCACCGAATACGTGGTCGCGCCGCCGGCGGTGCTGAACTGGATGTCGTAGGTGGAGCTGGTGAGCTGGTCGGGCGCGGTCACGCTGCCGGCGTCGATCCAGGCGCTGCCCGAGTTGGTGTTCTTCGTCACGAACACGCCGTTGCCGGTGTTGGCCGACAGCCAGACGCTGCCACCGTCCAGCGTCAGCGGCAGCGGCTCGTCGGTGGCCACGTTCACCTGGCCGCCGACGCCCTGGAAGACGACGCCGCCGGGCTTGTCGACGAACGGCGCGCCGCCCGAGCCCTGGCCCGAGAACACGTAGCCGCCCTGTCCGTCCGGCCGGTTGGCCACCGACAGCAGCTGCGTGCGGATCGCCTTGATCGCGTCCGCCTTGGACGCTCGCTCGGCGTCGCTGTAGCTGGCGTCGCCGGCGCTCACGAGCAGCTCGCGCGCCTGCTGCAGCAGCTCGCCGGCGTCGCCGAGCGCGGATTCGGTCAGCGTCATCGCGTTGCTGCTGGCGTTGACGGCGCGCTCGCTCGCGGTGGTGCGATCCTCGAGCGCGCGGGCGCGTTCGGCGCGCGCGGCGGCGGTCGGGTCGTCGCTCGCCTTGATGACGCGCTTGCCGCTGGTCATCTGCTCCTGCGTCTGCGTCAGGTTGTCCTGGCGCGACATCAGGTTGTTGAGCGCGGCGTCGTACGCGTTCGCGGTGGAGATGCGTTCTACGGACATGCGTGCGCCTGCCTATCAGTGACCGGCCATCTGCAGCAGGGTGTCGAAGATGGCCTGCGCCACCTGCAGCACCTTGGCCGCGGCCTGGTAGCCCTGCTGGAACTGGATCAGTCGGCCGGCTTCCTCGTCGAGGTTGACGCCGCTCTTGTTGGCGACGGCCTGGTCGGCCTGCTCGGAGGTCGCGGCCGAGATCGTCGACGCCGTCTTGGCGCTCTGCACCCGCACGCCGACGTTGGCCAGCGTGCTGGCGTAGGCGTCGGTGGCGGTCTCGCCGCCCTGCACCGTGCCGTCGATCTGCATGTCGCGGCCGACGAAGGCTTCGTCGCGCAGCGCGACCATCGCCAGCGCGTTGCCGTTGTTGCTTTCCGGGTGCGCTGTCTTGGCGACGCTGATCGTGTCGCCGCTGGCGGGCACGCCGTTGAGGTCCAGCGCGAAGCCGTCGAGGTTGATGGGCTGGCCGGCCGTCCAGGTGCCGGTGCCCGAGGCCGTGACGGTGCCGCCGGCGTTGGTCAGCGTGTAAGAGTAGCCGCCGTTGGCGTCGGTGAACGTGATCGCCGCGGTCAGGCTCGGGTCGTTGGTCGAATCGACCACGCTGAGGCCGCCGACGCTGGCGGTGCCCTTGTTGGCGACGCCCATGACCGCCGTCATCGGCGCGGCGGCGGCGACGCCGGCCGGGTCGTCCAGCGTGCGCACCATGCCGACGGCGGCGCGGCCCACGGGCTCGAGCTCGAAGGTGTCGGTCGCCGCGGGCGTGCCGCTGAACGCGATCTGGAAGCCGTCGACGCTGCTGCCCATCGCGGCGCCGTCGGACTGGCGCGTGTACTGGAAGCCGCCGCTGCCGTCCGGCGCCATCGCGAACGTCACGCCGTCGGCGGCGCGCGTGACGATGTACGAGCCGGCGTTGGCCGGATCGGCCGCCAGCGTGTAGTCGCTCGCCTTCAGCTGCGAGCCGTCGGTGACGGTGAGCGAGACCTGCGAGGCGAAGCCGCCCGCGGCGTTGCGCGCGTTGTGCGTGTTGGGGATCGCGATCGGCCCGCCGACGGCGAAGATCGGGTCGCCGGCGCCCGGGGGCGAGCCGAGGTCGATGCCGTGGCCCTGGATCGTGTTGACGCGCGCCGAGACCGCGGCCGCCATCTGGCCCAGCTGGTTGCGCGCCGCGACCAGATCCTCGTTCTGGTACTTCATCAGCCCGCTGATGCTGCCGCCCACCAGCAGGTCGGCCGACAGCGGACGCAGGATGCCCGAGTCGCTGATGGCCAGCGCCGAGCGGCCCGTGTTGGCCGGATCCTGCGTGACCGCCAGCTGCTGCGCCTCGGCGCCCAGCACCAGGCGCTGGCCGCCGGCGACGAACACGCCGAGCGAGCCGTCGCTGGCCGCGACCGTGCTGACCTTGACGAGGTTGCCGATCTGCTTGACCAGCTGGTCGCGCTGGTCCAGCAGGTCGTTGGGCGCGGCGGAGTTGCCGCGCAGCGCCGCGATGTCGCCGTTGAGCTTGGCGATCTGCGCCGCCATCTGGTTGACCTGGGCCACGGAGTTGCGCAGGTCGGAGCTGACGCCGCTCTGCAGGCGATCGAGCTGCGCGCCGGCGGTGGCGAAGCGGTCGGCCACCTCGGCGGCGTCGGTCAGGATCACCTGGCGCGCCGACGAGTCCGCCGGGCTGTTGGCCAGGTCGACGAACGCGTTCATGAAGGTGCCGACGGCCGCGCCCATGCCGGTGTCGCCGGGCGGGAACACGTCCTCGAGCTGCTGCAGGTTGCTCGAGCGCGCGTCGTCCATCGCCGCCATCGAGCTCGCGGCCTGCGACTGCGAGGTCAGGAACGCGTCGCTGGCGCGCCGCACGGTGACGACGTCCACGCCCTTGCCGAAGAAGCCGGCGCCGGT
>DASQCX010000663.1:0-14256 GCA_035634455.1 Burkholderiaceae bacterium | reverse complement strand
TAGCGTATCAGTGCGCCGTCATCCAGTCGTCGATGCTTTCCTGGAGCGCCGCCCAGTGGCGCTCGACGGCCGCGTCGTCGCCGATGTCGCACGCGTGCTCGAGGCCGCCCGCGTCGTCGGCCATCGGGTCGCTGTGGATGTAGAACGCGCTGCCCTTGATGTTGTGGGCGATGCGCGCGGCGTGGGCGAGGTCGCGCCGCGCGATCGCGTCGGCCAGTTCGGCCAGCAGGCGCGGCGTCTCGGCGCGGAAGGCGTCGGCCAGGCGCTCCGACAGCGAGCGCACCGTCGGCGCGGCCGGCGGCGACTTGGCGGCGGCGTCGGCCAGCGCGGCCTCGGCGGCGTCGACGGACGCGGCGTCGGGCTCGGTGTCGAGGAACAGCGCGTCCAGCGCCGCGGTGGAGCCGCCGGCCATCGCCATCGTGTCCAGCAGCGGGCGCAGCTCGCGGCCGCGCGCGCGCAGGGCGTCGACCGCGCGGTGCAGGGCCTGCGCCAGCAGGCGCTCGTCCACCGGCTTGGACAGGAAGTCGTCCATGCCCGCGGCCAGGCACAGCTCGCGGTCGTTGCCGGTGGCGTTGGCCGTGAGCGCGATCATGCGGATCGCCGGGTCGAGCACCCAGGTGTCGGCGATGCCGCCGGCGCGGATCGCGCGCGCGGCCGCGAGGCCGTCCATGACCGGCATGCGGCCGTCCATCAGGATGACGTCGAAGTTCTCCTCCGCGCAGCGTTGCACGGCCTGCAGGCCGTTCTCGACGAAGCTGACGTCGTGGCCCAGGCCCTGCACGAAGGCCTGCACGATCACGCGGTTGGTGTGGCCGTCCTCCGCGCACAGCACGTTGAGGCGGCAATCGAACGGCGGCACGGCCTCCTCGGGCACCGTCTCGACCGGCGCGCCCAGCGCCACCGGCAGCTGCACACGGAAGGTGCTGCCGACGCCGGGCGCGCTGCGCAGGCTGATCTCGCCCTCCATGCCCTGCACCAGCGCCCGCGTGATCGTCAGGCCCAGGCCGGTGCCGCCGTACTTGCGCGTGGTGGTGACGTCGGCCTGCTCGAAGCTGCTGAACAGCCGCTGCTGCGCCTCGTGCGAGATGCCGATGCCGGTGTCCTCGACCTCGATCTCCAGCAGCAGCCGGCCCGTCTCGGTGGCCATGCAGGCCACCCGCACCTCGACGGTGCCGACCTCGGTGAACTTGAGCGCGTTGCCGATCAGGTTCAGCAGGATCTGGCGCAGCCGCATCGGGTCGCCGCGCAGCCACTGCGGCACGTTCGGGTCGACGTGGCTCAGCAGCGACAGCCCCTCCTCCTGCGCGCGCAGGTCGAGCAGCTCGACCAGCGACTGCAGCATCTCGCGCAGGTCGAAGTCCACCTGCTCGAAGCCCATCTTGCCGGCCTCGATCTTCGAGAAGTCGAGGATGTCGTTGATGATGGCCAGCAGCGCCTCCGCGTTGCCGAGCGCCAGCGACACGCGCGAGCGCGACGACGCCGGCATCGGCTCGCGCAGGCCCAGCTGCAGCATGCCGATGATGCCCGACAGCGGCGTGCGCAGTTCGTGGCTCATCGTGGCCAGGAACAGCGACTTCGCGCGCGTGGCCTCCTCGGCCTTGTCGCGCGCCAGCCGCAGCGCCTCCTCCTGGCGCTTGTGGGCGCGAGCGTCGCGCATGAAGGCGGTGGCGGCCCAGCCGCGGTCGTTGCGGTAGGCGGTGAGCGACAGTTCGACCGGCAGCCGCCGGCCGGCGAAGTCGACGGCGTCGAACTCGATGACGGCGCCCGAGAACAGGTCGTCTCCCGCGTCGCACAGCGCGGCGATGCCGTCGGTGGCGGCCACCAGCTTGGGCAGCGGCAGGATCTCCTGCACCGGCCGCCCCAGCGCCTGGGCGGCATCGCGGCCGAACAGGCGCTCGGCGGCCGGGTTCCAGTACGACAGCGCCCCGCCCTCGTCGAAGCTGATCACGGCGTCGGTGGCGGCCTGCAGCATCAGCTCGACGCGCTCCTGCTGCGCGCGGAACGCCAGCTCGCCAGCCAGGCGACGCTGCTTCTGCACGACGACGTTGACGATCAGCGTGAGCGACGAGATGCTCAGCAGGAACAGGAACAGCGAAGCCGTGTGCGTGGCCGGGTCGGCGTTGGCGCTGCCCGGGGCGGTGAGCTGCAGCGTGATCGTGATCAGCCCGCAGGCCATGACGGCCGTGTGCACGAACAGCGGCGGGAACTTGATCGCGGCCCACACCAGCAGCGGCAGCGCCAGGAAGCCCACGACGTGCACCGGCACGTTCCAGCTGCGCGTGATCGCCCAGCCCAGCATGCTGGCGACGATGCTGGCCAGGACGAACAGCCCCTGCTCGCGCGTGAACCGCGCCGCCGGCGGCAGGCGCGAATCGGGGCGCGCCGGCACGCGCACGAGGGCCGGCCGCGGCAGGCGCGGGGTGCGGCGACGCTCCGAGAACCCGGGCTGCGGCAGGCGGCGCGCGGTCGGATGGAAGCGGGCGTCGAGCCAGCGCGCCCACGACAGCAGCGCCGGCATGCAGATGAGGCAGCCGAAGACGTCGCCGATCATCGACTGCGCCCAGTAGCCCGACCAGCCGTAGGCGATGCAGCGGCGGGTGCCGGCCAGGCCGCAGTAGCCGGCCGTCGCGCCGGCGCCGTTGACGAAGGCGAACAGCACGCCCAGCGCCATCATCATCAGCACGGCGCGCACGGTGTCCAGGCGGCCGCTGAAGCCGCTGCGCCGGGCCGTCCAGTGCACGGTGGCGGCCGAGGCCAGCATGGCCAGCGGCTCGACGAAGGCCCAGCGGTCGTGCGACCAGTCGTGGATGCTGCCGTCGACAAAGTCGTAGGCGATGTAGATGGCCGCGCCCAGCAGGCAGCGCGGGCCGTACAGGATGCCCGCCACGCAGGCCACGGCCGCCGGCGGCCACACGGGCGTGAGATAGCCGTTGTCGTTGAAGACGAAGCCCAGCCGCGCCGCCAGCCAGAACAGCAGCGTGACGCTGAACATCAGGACCAGGTCGCGACGGGATTTCTGGGACAGCAAGCGAAAGGCTTTCAAGTGGCCGGCCGACGCGCAAGTGTGCCGCCGGTGCGCAGGCGCGGGTGGACGATTGTCCTGCGTATTTCACGGCACGGGGCGGGAAAACGCACGCGGGTCGACGCGTCGCGAAGCCTGGTGTCCCCTGAATCGAAGCCTGGACGGGGCCGCCGTCTTAAAATCGTCACCTTCCCACCACACGCTTGCCATGAGCCCAGCCCTTCCGAGCGGCCTCGTCGTCCGCGGCTTCGCGCCGCCGCTGCGCCTCGCCGACTTCCGCCTCGCGGCGTTCGACATGGACTCCACGCTGATCAACATCGAGTGCATCGACGAGATCGCCGCGGCCGTGGGCCTGAAGGCCGAGGTCGCCGCGATCACCGAGGCCACGATGCGCGGGCAGATCGCCGACTTCAAGGAGAGCCTGCGCCGCCGCGTCGCGCTGCTCGAAGGCGTCGCCGAGAAGTGGCTGCACGAGATCTGGGAACACCGGCTGCACCTGAACCCCGGCGTCGAGACGTTCCTGGAGGCGCTGCGCGCGGCCGGCCTGAAGACGCTGCTCGTCTCGGGCGGCTTCACCTTCTTCAGCGATCGCGTGGCGCAGCGCCTGGCGATCGACTACACGCGCGCCAACGTGCTGGAGATCGTCGACGGCAAGCTCACCGGCCGCGTCGTGGCGCAGGCCTGGGGCGACATCTGCGACGGCGCCGAGAAGCGGCGCATGCTGCTGCAGACCTGCGCGTCGCTGGGCATCGCGCCGGCGCAGGCGATCGCCGTGGGCGACGGCTCGAACGACCTGCCGATGATGGGCGAGGCGGGGCTGTCGATCGCGTACCACGCCAAGCCGGCGGTGCGCGAGCAGGCCATGCTGGCCATCAACGAAGGCGGCATGGACGACGCGCTGGCCGTCCTGCGCTGAACGGGGCTCAGGCCGCCTGCGCGTCCTGGCCGCCGGCGCCGAGCCGGGCGTACCACTCGGCGTAGGGCGTGTTCTTCACGAGCGTGCGGTTGAGGTCGGCCGCGCCGTCGGTCCACCACACCCGGCCGCGCTCGCCGAGGCCGACCTGGGCCGCCGTCACGAGCCGGCGTGCCGCGGTGATGGCCGCCTCGTCGCCCGACAGCTTCGCCGCCTTGAGGGCGCGCCGGCCGTTGAGCAGATCGCGCATGTACTTGACCTTGCGTTCGGCCGGCAGTGCCGGGTTGGGTGCGCGCCAGAGGCGTCCCTGGATCACGATGTAGCGGCCGTCCGGCGTCGTCAGCTCCGAGCTCATCCCAGCGAATGTAGTGGACGCCCTCGCGGGACTTGATGCGAAAAGCTACCGGAATACCCCGAGGCGAAACAGCTTGATACAGGGTCGTGACGGCGCCGCGGAATGGCTCACCGGGTCAGCTGCTCCCAGGCCTTGTCCAGCCGCTTGACGCTCACCGGCTGCGGCGTGCGCAGCTCCTGCGCGAACAGGCTCACGCGCAGTTCCTCCAGCAGCCAGCGGTACTCGGCCAGGCGCGCGTCGACGGCGCCCTTGCGCTCGGCCAGCGTGCGCAGGTAGCGCTGCTCCGCGGGACGCAGCTCGCCCAGGCGCTGGTTGTCGCGCGCGGGGTCGGCGCGCAGCTTGTCCAGCCGCAGCGTCACGCCCTTGAGGTAGCGCGGCAAGTGCTGCAGCTGCGCCCACGGCGTGGCCTGGACGAAGCGCTTGCCCATCAGGCGCTGCAGCTGCGCGGTGACGTCGTCGACGACCTCCCTGGGCGGGCGCGCGTCCTTGAGCTTGCGCGTGGCCGCGGCGTATTCCGCCAGCACCGCGCCCGCCTGCCGCGCCACCTCCTGGGCGATCAGGTTCAGGCGGCTGCGGCCCTGATCGAGGCGGCGCTTGAACTCGGCCTCGTCGGCGGGCAGCGGCTCCTCCAGGAAGGCGCGGTCGATCGCGACATCGATGATCTGCTCGCGCAGCTCCTCGGCCGTGCCCAGCGGCATGTAGAGCACCGACATCTTCGTCAGGTCGGGGATGTTGCGCTCCAGGAACTTAGCGGCTCCTTGAGCTGCAGCGCGAGCAGCCGGCGCAGGCCCGCGCGGTGCTTCGCGGCGGCGACGTCGGGCTCGTCGAACACCTCGATCTCGACGTGCGCGCCCTTGTCGATCAGCGCCGGGAAGCCGATCAGCGTCTGGCCGCCCTTGGCGATCTCCATCAGCTCGGGCAGCTGGCCGAAGGACCACGTCGTGTACTTCGTCGCGGCCTGCATCGCGGGCGGGGGCGGCGGCGTCGCCACGCGCGCGACGACGCCCTTGCCCGCCGGCGCCGGCGCGCCCTGCTCCGGCGCGGCGGGTGCCGGCGCGGCCGCGGGCAGCTTCAGCGCCGCCAGCGCCTGGAACGCCGAACGCGCCTGCCCGCCCAGCTCCGACTTCAGCGCCGCCAGGTTGCGCCCCATGCCCAGCTGGCGGCCGTGCTCGTCGACCACGCGGAAGTTCATGAAGTGGTGCGGCGACAGCGTCTCCAGCTTGAAATCGTTGCGCTGCACGGCGATCTGCGTGCGCTCCTTGACGGCCTTGAGCAGCACCTCCAGCAGCTCGCCCTGCGCGAAGTCGTGCGTGGCGACGAACTCGGCGACGAACTCGGGCAGCGGCACCAGGCGCGAGCGCGGCCGCTGGTGCAGGCTCTTGACCAGCCCCAGCACCTTGGCCTCCAGCATGCCCGGCACCAGCCAGTCGACGCGCTCGGCGTTGACCTGGTTGAGCGCGTAGATCGGCAGCGTCGCCGTCAGCCCGTCCTTGGCGTCGCCCGGCTCGTGCAGGTAGACCGCCGAGCAGTCGACGCCGCCCAGGCGGATCGTCTTCGGGAACGACGAGGTCGTGATGCCCGCGGCCTCGTGGCGCATCAGCTCGTCGCGGGCGAGCATCAGCAGCTTGGTGTTCTTGCGCGACTCCTCGCGATACCACTTCTCGAAGGTGGCGCCGCTGACGACGCCCGCGGGCACCTGCTGGTCGTAGAACGCGTAGATCAGCTCGTCGTCCACCAGCACGTCCTGGCGGCGCGACTTGTGCTCGAGCTCCTGCACCTGCGCGATCATCTTCGCGTTGTGCGCCAGGAACGGCAGGCGCGTCTCCCACTCGCCGTTGACCAGCGCCTCGCGCAGGAAGATCTCGCGCGCCACCGGCGGGTCGACCAGGCCGAAGTTCACGCGCCGGTTCTGGTAGACGACGATGCCGTACAGCGTCGCGCGTTCCAGTGCGATCACCTCGGCGGCCTTCTTCTCCCAGTGCGGCTCCAGCAGCTGCGTCTTGAGCAGGTGGCCGGCGATGCCGGGGATCCACTGCGGCTCGATCGCGGCGATGCCGCGGCCGTACAGGCGCGTCGTCTCCACCAGCTCGGACACCACGATCCAGCGCCCCGGCTTCTTGGACAGGTGCGCGCCCGGATGGCGCCAGAACCGGATGCCGCGCGCGCCGAGGTACCAGTCCTCGTCGTCGCTCTTGAGGCCCAGGTTGCCCAGCAGGCCGGCCAGCATCGCCAGGTGCACCTGGTCGTAGTTGGCGGGCACGGTGTTGAGCTGCCAGCCGTGGTCGGTCACCACCGTCATCAGCTGGGAATGGATGTCGCGCCACTCGCGCACGCGGCGCACGCTGACGAAGTTCTCGCGCAGCAGCTGCTCGTAGCGGCGGTTGCTCAGCTTGTGGGTCGGTGCCGGCGCCGGAGCGCTCGCCTGCGCGCCCCCGTGACGCGCGTGCGCGGACGCGCCGCGCGGGGGCCGCGGCGCGATCCGCACCGCGTCGAGGTCTGCATCGGCCTGCCCGCCGCGCGACACCTCCAGCCATTTCCACAGCTTGAGGTAGCCCATGAACTCCGAGCGCTCGTCGTCGAACTTCTTGTGCTTCTCGTCGGCGGCCTGCTGCTGTTCCAGCGGCCGGTCGCGCACGTCCTGGCCGGACAGCGCGGACGCGATCACCAGCACCTCGGTGAGGCAATGGCGCTCGCGCGCCTCGATGATCATGCGGCCCACGCGCGGGTCCAGCGGCAGCCTGGCGAGCTCGGCGCCCATGGGCGTGAGCTCGTTGAAGTCGTCGACCGCGTTGAGCTCGCCCAGCAGCGCGTAGCCGTCGGCGATCGCCTTGCGCGGCGGCTCCTCGAGGAACGGGAAGTCCTCGACCGCGCCGAAGCGCAGGCTCTTCATGCGCAGGATGACGCCCGCCAGCGACGAGCGCAGGATCTCGGGGTCGGTGAACTTCGGGCGGCCGGCGAAGTCCTTCTCGTCGAACAGCCGGATGCAGGTGCCGTTGGACACCCGGCCGCAGCGGCCCGCGCGCTGGTTGCACGCCGCCTGGCTGACCGGCTCGACCTGCAGCTGCTCGACCTTGTTGCGGTAGCTGTAGCGCTTGACGCGCGCCAGGCCCGAGTCGACCACGTAGCGGATGCCGGGCACCGTCAGCGAGGTCTCGGCGACATTGGTGGTCAGCACGATGCGCGGCGCGGCGCCCTGCTCGAACACGCGATCCTGCTCGGCCTGCGACAGCCGCGCGAACAGCGGCAGGATCTCGACGCCCGGCGGATGGTGCCCGCGCAGCTTCTCGGCCGCCTCGCGGATCTCGCGCTCGCCGGGCAGGAAGACCAGCACGTCGCCCGGCCCGCTGCGCCACAGCTCGTCGACGGCATCGACGATGGCCTCGTTGAGCCCGTACTCGCGCGACTCCTCGAACGGCCGCCAGCGCTGCTCCACCGGGAACAGCCGGCCGCTGACCATGATCACCGGCGCCGGGCCCTTCGCGGATTCGAAGTGCCTGGCGAAGCGGTCGGCATCGATCGTGGCCGAGGTCACGATCACCTTCAGGTCGGGCCGGCGCGGCAGGATCTGGCGCAGGTAGCCGAGCAGGAAGTCGATGTTGAGGCTGCGCTCGTGCGCCTCGTCGATGATCAGCGTGTCGTAGGCCTTGAGCAGCGGGTCGGTCTGCGTCTCGGCCAGCAGGATGCCGTCGGTCATCAGCTTGACCGAGGCGCCCGGCTGCAGCCGGTCCTGGAAGCGCACCTTGTAGCCGACGACGTCGCCCAGCGGCGAGTTCAGCTCGAAGGCGATGCGCTTGGCGACGCTGGACGCCGCGATCCGGCGCGGCTGCGTGTGGCCGATCAACCCGCCGCCGTTGCCGCGGCCGCGGCCCATCTCCAGCACGATCTTGGGCAGCTGCGTCGTCTTGCCGGAACCCGTCTCGCCGCAGACGATCACGACCTGGTGCTCGCGCAGGGCGCGCGCGATCTCCTCGCGCCGGGCGGACACCGGCAGCGATTCGGGAAAGGTGATGGGCGGCACCGGGTTGGCCGGCGCGGGCGCGGCACGCGGCGGCCGCTCGGCGCGTTCGGGACGAGGAGGACGCGGCGCGCGCTGCGCGGCGGGCGGTGCGGGAGGACGGACGGGCGAATTCACGAGGGACGGGATTATCTCGCGGCGGTGTCGGGTCTTGCCTTTTGCGGTGTCAGGTCTTGATTTTTGCGCCGCCCGGTGTCGAGCGCGCCACGGACGGGCCGGCGAAGTGGACAAACGCAGCGCTCACCCCATATGGGATTGACCCCGTGCGGCACAATGCCGGGCTGACACTTTTGGCGCCTCCTCCGACACCGCAATGAGCCTGGACCTCGTCTTCCCCCACACGTTCGTGCCGTGGTTCCGCGCGGTGGCGCCGCACATCCACGCCTACCACGGCAAGACCTTCGTCATCGCCATCACCGGCGAAGGCATCGCCGCGGGCAAGCTCAACGCGCTGGTGCAGGATCTGGCCATCCTGCACGCGATGGGCATGAAGCTGGTGCTCGTGCACGGCTTCCGGCCGCAGGTCAACGACCAGCTCAAGGCCAAGAACCACCCGGCGCGCTACAGCCACGGCGTGCGCATCACCGACGAGGTCGCCCTCGACTGCGCGCAGGAGGCCGCCGGCCAGCTGCGCTTCGAGATCGAGGCCGCGTTCTCGCAGGGCCTGCCCAACACCCCGATGGCCAACGCGACCGTGCGCGTCGTCTCGGGCAACTTCCTGACCGCCCGCCCGGTGGGCATCGTCGACGGCGTCGACTTCATGCACAGCGGTGTGGTCCGCAAGGTCGACTCCGCCGCCATCCGCAGCGCCATCGAGAACGATGCCGTCGTGCTGCTGTCGCCCTTCGGCTTCTCCCCCACCGGCGAGGCCTTCAACCTGACGATGGAGGAGGTGGCCACCTCCACCGCCGTCGCGCTGCAGGCCGACAAGCTGCTGTTCCTGACCGAGGTGCCCGGCATCCACGAGGTGCCCGGCGACCCCGAGAGCCCGATCGACACCGAGCTCGCGCTGGCCGACGCCGAGCGCCTGGTCGCCAGCCTGCCCACGCCGGCCAGTCCGCTCGACACCACGTTCTACCTGCAGCACTGCGTCAAGGCCTGCCAGGGCGGCGTCGAGCGCTCGCACATCCTGCCGTTCGCCGTCGACGGCGCGCTGCTGATGGAGGTCTTCACGCACGACGGCATCGGCACCATGGTCGTCGACGAGAAGCTCGAGAGCCTGCGCGAGGCCACGGCCGACGACGTCGGCGGCATCCTGCAGCTGATCGAGCCGTTCGAACGCGACGGCACGCTGGTCAAGCGCAGCCGCACGGAAATCGAGCGCGACGTCGCCACTTATACGGTCATCGAGCACGACGGAATCATTTTCGGCTGCGCGGCGCTGTATCCGTATCCGGAGGCCGGTACCGCCGAATGTGCCGCGCTGACGGTTTCGCCGCAGGTCCAGGGCCAGGGCGACGGTGACCGGATTCTCAAGCGAATCGAACATCGCGCAAAGGCGCTGGGGTTGAAGTCGATATTCGTGCTCACCACGCGCACCATGCATTGGTTCATCAAACGCGGCTTCGAGCAGGTCGACCCCGATTGGTTGCCCGAAGCGCGCAAGAAGAAATACAACTGGGATCGGCGCTCGCAGGTACTGGTGAAGAAACTGTCCTGACAAATCCGTCCCGAATCCACCCCGCGCGGGCGCGCCAGGCGCATCCGCCCCTCACGAACAAGGAGTTCCCATGGCACGCACCGTCCAATGCGTCTACCTCAAGCGCGAGGCCGAAGGCCTCGACTTCCCCGTCTACCCGGGCGAGCTCGGCAAGCGCATCTACGACAACGTCAGCAAGGAGGCGTTCGAGGCCTGGAAGCGGCACCAGACCATGCTCGTCAACGAGAATCGCCTGAACCTGGCCGATGCGCGCGCCCGCCAATATCTGGCGCGCCAGATGGAAAACTTCTTCTTCGGCGGCGGCGCGGAACAACCCGCCGGCTACGTGCCGCCGGCGGCCTGAACCGCGACTTTTCTCCTCCTCGGCTTGCATTCGGGTTCAGCTGCAAGCAATATTCGAGGCAACCCGGGTGTATATTCACGTCCAAGCCGTCAGGTGCGTGCAAAGTGTCACACGCGAGCGCTGCGTCGAGTTTCTTTTCGCCTATTCCGCGATAAGATGTTTCGGTTGTCGAATTGAGACGAGGTTTTGAAACATGTCTTCCCTGCAGGATCTCCTGGCCCAGAAGGCCGAAATCGACCGCCAGATTTCCGAAGCACGCCGGCATGAACGCAACGAGGCCATTTCCAAGGTGCGTGCGCTGATGGCGGAGCATGGGTTGACGGCCGCCGACCTCGTCGCCAAGGCCACGGGCCCGCGCGCCAGCACCAGCGGCCGCAAGGTCGCCGCCAAGTACCGCGACCCGGCCAGCGGCCAGACCTGGACCGGCCGCGGCCTGAAGCCGAAGTGGCTGGCGGCCGCGCTGGAATCGGGCAAGCAGCTGGCCGACTTCGCCGTCTGAGCCATCTCCCGCTGGGCGCGACGCGCCCGCACCGCCGCGAGCGCCCCGACCGGGCGCTCGTTTCGTTTCCGAGCGCCTGGCCGTCCTCCCGACCTAAACTCGTGCCGTGATCCCCGGCCAATTCGTCCAAGACCTGCTCGCCCGCGTCGACATCGTCGAGCTGGTGGGGCGCTCCGTCACGCTGAAGAAGGCGGGCATCAACTACAAGGGCCTGTGCCCGTTCCACGGCGAGAAGTCGCCCAGCTTCATCGTCAGCCCGACCCGGCAGACCTACCACTGCTTCGGCTGCGGCGTGCACGGCGACGCCATCCGCTTCCTGTGCGAGCACCACGGCATGGGCTTCGTCGACGCCGTGACCGACCTGGCCCAGCAGGTCGGCATGCCGGTGCCCGAGGACGACGCCTCGCCCGAGCAACGCGCCGAGGCCGCGCGCAAGAAGGCGCAGGTCACGACGCTGACCGACCTGCTGGCCAAGGCCGCCGACCACTACAAGCAGCAGCTCAAGGCCTCGCCGCGCGCGATCGACTACCTCAAGGGCCGCGGGCTGAGCGGCGAGATCGCGGCGCGCTTCGCGCTCGGCTTCTCGCCCGACGGCTGGCGCACGCTGGCCAGCTGCTTCCCGCGCTACGACGACCCGCTGCTGGTGGAGTCGGGCATGGTGATCGTCTCCGGCGACGATCCGGCCACCCAGAAGCGCTACGACCGCTTCCGCGACCGCATCATGTTCCCGATCCGCAACGTCAAGGGCGAGGTGATCGCCTTCGGCGGCCGCGTGCTCGACAAGGGCGAACCCAAGTACCTGAACTCGCCGGAGACGCCGGTCTTCAGCAAGGGCCGCGAGCTGTACGGCCTGTTCGAGGCGCGCCAGGGGCTGCGCGACAAGGGCTACGTGCTGGTCACCGAGGGCTACATGGACGTCGTCGCGCTGGCCCAGCTCGGCTTCCCGAACGCCGTCGCCACGCTCGGCACGGCCTGCACCGCCGAGCACGTGCACAAGCTGCTGCGCTTCACGGACAAGGTGATCTTCAGCTTCGACGGCGACGCCGCCGGGCGCCGCGCCGCCGGCCGCGCGCTCGAGGCCGCCCTGCCCCACGCCAGCGACACGCGCAGCTTCCGCTTCCTGTTCCTGCCCAAGGAGCACGATCCGGACAGCTACGTGCGCGAACATGGGACAAAAGCCTTCGAGCAGTACGTCCAGGAAGCGATCCCGCTGTCGCAGCAGCTGATCGAGGTCGCGCAGCAGGACTGCGACATGGCCAGCGCCGAGGGCCGCGCCCGCATGCTCGCGCAGGCCAAGCCGCTGTGGGGTGCCCTGCCGGAAGGCGCGCTGCAGATCCAGCTGCTGGGCGAGCTCGCCCTCAAGGCCCACCTGCCGCTGGCCGACCTGCAGACGCTGTGGAAGACGGACGCCTCGCGCGCGCGCCGACCCGCGCGCGACGCCCACGAAGGCGCCCCCTGGGACGACGTCCCGCCCGACCTCGACGAAGCCAACCGCCAGGCCGGCGGCGACCCTCATCACGAGGGACACGCGCGTCCGCGCGACGGCCGCTTCGGCGGCCAGTCCGGGCGCTTCGGCGGCAATCGCCCGATGAACCCGAAATGGGCCGCGCGCCAGCGCGAGGAGGCCGAGCTGGAGGCCCAGCGCCGGCAGCCGCGCTCGGCGCCGCAGCGCCCCGAGAGCCGCGTCGTGCAGATGCTGTTCGGCCACGCCGAGTGGTGGGAGCAGCTGCCGCCGTTCGAGCACCAGCTGCTGCACGCGCTGCCGCCTCCCTGGGGGCCGCTGATCGCCTGGCTGGAGCGCGACCTGACCGAGCACGGCCCGCGCGCCTGGGCCGTGCTGAGCCACGTGCTGCGCGACGACGCGGAGCTCGGCGAGGAGGCGCTGCAGGTGGCCGACGGCGACGCCGACCCCGGCGCGACCTTCGAGGACTTCCGGCGCGCCGTCGACGTGCTGCTGGACCGCGAGCTCGGCGCGCAGAAGCAGGCGCTGGTCGCGCAGATCCCGCACGACCCGGGCGCGATCGCCCGCTTCCGCGAGGTCGACCGGCACTGGAAGGAAGTCAAGGCTCGACTGTCCGCGCAACGCGCCGAAGAGTGATGCAGGGGCGGCGCGCACGGCCGGATCGGCGGCGCGCAATGGTGATTTTCATTGGGGGCTGAGGTATAATCCGATATCCCACTCAGCGGCAAACTTGTGACGTGCAGTGAGAGCAACTGACTCCGGGCTCCGGCCACCCTCGACAAGGGCATCCTCTCCGGCCACCTTCTTCCCGCAAGAGTTGCTTCATCCAGACCACGTCCACGTCACTTTGCCTGCCGGTGTCCCGTCGTGTCGCACGCGAAGGGAAATTCATCGCCTGCCTTCTCTTTCCGCCGCTTGCCCGCATATATCGCGGGCCAGCCGAAATTGACGCGGGCGACGCTGCCGGGCGGCCTGGGGCCACATTCATTCAAGGAAACGCATGACTGCCAAGAAGAGCGCTGATACTGCCAAGACGACCGCCGCCGCGAAGACGGCCGCCGAGAAGCCCGTCGTCGAGAAGAAGGCGGTGTCCGCTGCTGCCGCGAAGGCCGCCGTGAAGGCGCCCGCGGCCAAGGCCGCCCCCGCCGCGAAGACCGCGGCGACGAAGACCGCCACGGCCGCCAAGGGCGCCAAGGCCGCCGCCAAGACGGCCGCGCCGGAGCCCAAGGGCAAGAAGGGCAAGAAGGACGAGGCCGCCAAGCCGACGTTCGAGGACGACGCCGACGTCGAAGCCGACCTGGAAGGCGACGTCGAGGCCGACGGTGTCGAGGAAGTCGCCGAGGACGCCGGCGAGGTCAAGGCCAAGGCCAAGCCGCTGCGCATGAAGGTGTCGCGCGCCAAGGAGCGCGCGCTGATGCGCGAGTTCGGCCTGGACGAGACCCAGCTGACCGAAGAGGAAGTCGCCAAGCGCCGCCACGAGCTCAAGACGCTCATCAAGATGGGCAAGACGCGCGGCTTCCTGACGCACCAGGAAATCAACGACCACCTGCCCGAGAAGCTGGTCGACAACGAGATCCTCGAGGCCATCGTCTCGATGCTCAACGACATGGGCATCGCGGTGTACGAGCAGGCGCCCGACGCCGCCACGCTGCTGATCTCGGGCCAGACCCAGTCCGGCGCGACGGAAGAGGAAGCCGAAGAGGCGGCCGAGGCCGCGCTGTCGACCGTCGACTCCGAATTCGGCCGCACCACCGACCCGGTCCGCATGTATATGCGTGAAATGGGCGCGAGCGAACTGCTCACGCGTGCCGGCGAAATCGAAATCGCCAAGCGCATCGAAGGCGGCCTGCAGGACATGGTGCAAGCCATTGCGATGTGCCCGTCCATCATCGCGACGATCCTCTCGGATGTGGACCGCGTGGTCGCGGGCGAAATCCGTATCGACGAACTCGTCGACGGCATCAGCAACCCGAACGAATCCGCCGAA
>DASQCX010000662.1:0-3814 GCA_035634455.1 Burkholderiaceae bacterium | reverse complement strand
CCGAGGCTGGCCGACAGGGCCGCGATCTGCACCGAGCCGTAGCCCGACGCGTAGTCCCAGCCGGTGGCGGCGGCGTAGCCCTGGTTGCCCGAGGTCACGTCGTGGAACCAGCCCGGGTTCGCGGCGGCGCCCGAGTAGATCGCCGAGGCCGGGAAGGCCAGCGAGTTGCCGTGCGCGGCCTGGATGCGGGTCCAGAAGCCGGCCCACAGCGGAGCGGCCAGCGAGGTGCCGCCGATCTGCGTCTGCGAGCCGTTGATCAGCACGAGCGCGCCGGAGTTGGGCGAGGCGTCGAACGAGATGTCGGGCACGCCGCGCTTGGTGGAGGTGCCGAGCACGCCCGCGGCGGTCTGCCAGCTGGGGGCGTTTTCCGTCAGCGAGGGGCCGCCGCCGGCGCCGCCGGAGGACGACTGCTGGCAGGTGGAGGCGCTGGAGCACGACCACACCGTCTCACCTTGCCAGGTGCCGCCGGAGCTCGACAGCGTCGTGCCGCCGATGGCCATGACGTACGGCGAGACGGCCGGGTAGCTCTGCGCCTTGCCGGCGGTGGCGCCGCACTCGTAGGCGCCGGAGTCGCCCGACGACACCGAGAACATCTGGCCTTGCGAGACGGCCGACTGGAAGATGGCGTCCTGCGTCGCCTCGACCGAACCTTCGCTGCTTTCGCAGCCGCCCAGCGAGACGTTGATCGCGCGGGCCTTGTTGTCCGTGACGGCCTTGTTGTAGCCGGCGGTCAGCGCCGAGTCGCTCAGGTCGGTCACGTTGTACAGGATCATCTGCGAGATCGAGCCGCCGGCGGCGGCCAGCGAGCTCTGCGAGTCCATGTTCCACTCGTCCGTGCCCGAGGTGCTGGTGCCGGCGGTGCCGACGACCGTCGTCGTGACGTTGGGAACCGGATAGCCGGCGCTCGACGCGAAGCTCTTCAGGTCGGAGATGGTCTGGGTCAGCGAGCCCGCGGTGATGATGCCGATGGTGCCGGTGGTGGCGCTGGGCAGGCTGGACGCGCCGTAGATGGACGCGAAGTTCGGGATGCTGACGCCGGTGACCGCCATCGGCTGGACGGTGTTCGTCCCGGCGTTCAGGCGCTTGGCGTGGGTGTGCATCATGTGCACGTTCTGCAGGCCCACGACGCCCAGCACGGAGCTGGACAGGTGCGCGGGAACCATCGCGTCGGTGACGTTCGCGTACGCGCGGCGGCCGTTGACGTTGTATTCGTGCAGGTCGGCCTTGAACGCCGTGCGGATGGCCTGGGCGCTGCCGGTGGCGCTGACCAGCAGGTTGTTCGGGGCGACTTCGATGTTGGTGAAGCCCTGCGCGCGCAGGTAGGCGACGACCTCCTGGGCCTGGGCGGCGGTCGGGGCGTACTTGGCCATGAACTGGGCCGAGGTCAGCGGATGCGCGCCGGCGGCGCCGGCCATCAGCTTGGACGTCAGCGCGTCCAGCTCGGCCTTGTTGCGCAGCTTCAGCGACACGACGATGTTGACCTGCTCGCCGGCCTTCAGCGGGGCGACGTGGACGGCGGCGGCGGGATCGTGGGCCTTGGTGCTCGTGGCGACCCATGCTTCGGTGGCGGCGGCCTGGGCGGACAGCGCGAACACGCTGGCCGTCAGGGCCGACAGGACCTTCAGCTTCTCGGCGCGGCCCGAAGGCGCCTGCCGGCTCTTGGCTTGTCCTTGTTTCTTCATGGAACTCTTCTCCTAATCGATGGGAGTCACGCAATTTGATGGCGTGAATTTTTTGCTGTGTGAGCGCCAAAACGATTTTGTCGTGCTGCCGCCCGTGGATGCACCGCGATCACCGATTGGGTTATCCAGTTCGGGGGGAGGTCGCCGATGCAGGCGCCGATTCTGGGCCGCACGAATATCCTCGGAATCGGGTCGAACCCCGATGGGTACATGGTGCATACCCTGCACCTCTGCAGTGCATAAATTGAAAGTCACCGCACACCAACATCGCCTCTTCAGCCTCGGGACAGATTTGTTTCCGAGGGTGCGAAATTGTTGCCGAGGCGGTTAACGATGGGTTAATTGCACATTGATCTCTTGATTTGCTTGAGCCCTGAATCAATTTGATCGATGCTTGGGGAAACCCCTGTTCGGGATTAGGTGAGGTTGCCCAATCCAAATATCGAAATAATTCGGCGGTACAACGAAAAACGCGGCCCTGGAGGCCGCGTGGATACCCAATTCTGGGGAGTTTGTCGCCGCAATACCCGGTTCAGGGTATATGGCGGCCGAGTAATCGCTCAGGCCCGGGTTTCGCCCGCCCGCGCCACCGCCAGGGCGGTCATGTTGACGATGCGGCGCACCGTCGACGACGGCGTCAGCACGTGCACCGGCGCGTCGGCGCCCAGCAGGATCGGGCCGATCGTCACGCCGTGGCCGCCGGTCATCTTCAGCACGTTGAACAGGATGTTGGCGGCGTCCAGGTTCGGGCAGATCAGGACGTTGGCGGCGCCCTTGAGCGTCGAGTCGGGCAGCAGCGCCTCGCGCAGCTCGGGGCTGAGGGCGGCGTCGCCCTGCAGCTCGCCGTCGGCCGAGATGTCGGGCATGCGCTTGACGAACAGATCGCGCGCGGCGCGCATCTTCCTGGCGGACGGCCGCGTGCTGCTGCCGAACATCGAGTGCGACAGGAAGGCCACCTGCGGCTCCAGGCCGAAGCCGCGCACCTCCTCGACCGCCATCGCCGCGATGTCGGCCAGCTGTTCGGCCGTCGGGTCGTCGTTGACGGAGGTGTCGGCGATGAACAGGGTGTGCTTGTCCAGCAGCAGCGCGTTGACGGTGGCGAAGCCGTGCGTGTCGGGGCGCTGGCTGATCACCTCGCGCAGGTGGCCGAAGTGGCGGTCGAAGCGGCCGACGAGGCCGCACAGCAGCGCGTCGGCGTCGCCCAGGTGCACCATCAGCGCGGCGATCGTGGTGTTGGAGCGCCGTACCGCGGCCTTGGCCATCTCGGTGGTGACGCCGTCGCGCGCGTTGAGGCGGTGGTACGTCTCCCAGTATTGGCGGAAGCGGGTGTCGTCCTCGGGGTTCACGATCTCGAAGTCGCGCCCGGCCTGCAGGCGCAGGCCCGCGCGCTCGATGCGCGACGCGATGACCGCGGGCCGGCCGACCAGGATGGGCTTGACCAGGCGCTCGTCGAGCGCGATCTGCACGGCGCGCAGCACGCGCTCGTCCTCGCCCTCGGCGTAGACGACGCGCTTGGGCGCCTGGCGCGCGGCGCTGAACAGCGGGCGCATCAGCATGCCCGTGTGCGACACGAAGCGGCCCAGCGACTGCACGTAGCCCTCGATGTCCTTGATCGGCCGCGTGGCCACGCCCGACGCCTCGGCCGCCTTGGCGACGGCCGGCGCGATGCGCAGGATCAGGCGCGAGTCGAACGGCGTCGGGATCAGGTAGTCGGGGCCGAAGCGCAGCTCGCGGCCCGCGTAGGCGGCGGCGACCTCGCCCGAGATCTCGGCCTTGGCGAGCTCCGCGATCTCCTTGACGCACGCGATCTTCATCGCCTCGGTGATGCGCGTGGCGCCGCAGTCGAGCGCGCCGCGGAAGATGTACGGGAAGCACAGGACGTTGTTGACCTGGTTCGGGTAGTCCGAGCGGCCGGTGGCGATGATGCAGTCCGGGCGGACGGACTTGGCGAGCTCGGGGCGGATCTCCGGCTCGGGGTTGGCCAGGGCCAGGATGATGGGGCGGTCGGCCATGGACTTGACCATGTCCGCGCTGATCGCGCCGGCCGCGGAGCAGCCCAGCACGACGTCTGCGCCGTCCATCGCGTCGGCCAGCGTGCGCATGGACGTCACGCGCTGGTAGCGCTTCTTGGA
>DASQCX010000661.1:0-1963 GCA_035634455.1 Burkholderiaceae bacterium | reverse complement strand
CGCCAACGGCCGCGTGCCGGGCTTCGCGCTCGTCAACCTCGACGCGCGCGTGCACCTGGCCGCCGGCTGGGACGCGTTCGCCGACGTCGACAACCTGTTCGACCGCCGCAGCGCCAGCTTCGGCACGCTGGGCCGCAACGTGTTCACCGGCCCCGGCCGCACGTTCGACGCGACGGGCGCCACCTGGCGCAGCGAGCAGTTCCGCGTCGCCGGCGCGCCGCGCGGGATCTGGGTCGGCCTGACGTGGCGCTTCGGCGCGGCGGCCGCGGACGCACCCTGAGACGCTGTCCCGCGCCGCGACAGTGGCGTCCGCGATCGCTCCATCGCGCTGGAGCACCGCACGCACCGCGCGTGTGACACGACACGCGAGCAATCCCTCCCCCGGCGGCCTGCGCGCGCGACACGGCGTCGCGGAGCGGGACAGCGAGCGTGTCGCCTCAAGACAGTCGTTCGATTGGAGCGTTCCCTCCTGGCACTGGCATATCGCTTGCGAAACGCGGCCTCGGGCTGCACGCATTCCTCAGGCCCGGCACATCCAACACACAGGAGACAGGACATGAAGACTTCACGACACGCCGCCATCCTCGGCGCGACGATCGCCGCGGCGGGCTCGGCCGGCGCGGCCGACTTCAAGGCGGGCGACTGGGATCTCTCGGTCGGCGGCATCGTCAACGCGTTCTACACGCGCACGCACTGCAGCGGCTCGCAGGCCGTTGGCGGCCTCGCGATCGCGACGCAGGCGCTGGGCTGCGGCGGCGACAGCGGCCGCACCGTGATCGGCAACGGCCTGCTGCCCAACGCGCTGATCACCAGCGTCAAGGGCACGCAGGACGGCATCGACGTCGGCGCGACGCTGATGATCGGCGCGGCCGCGTCCTCCGACGACGCGATCGGCAACAACAGCAACGTCGACGTGCGCCAGGGCTTCCTGACCTTCGGCACCAAGGACGCCGGCACCGTCAAGCTGGGCCGCAACTACGGCCTGTTCGGCCGTCCCGCGATCCTCGGCGACATGACGCTGTTCGGCGCCGGCGCCCCGGTCGCCGCGACGCAGCGCAACCGCGTGACGCTCGGCCACATCGGCGCCGGCTACACCTACCTGGGCACCTACGGCCAGGTCGAGTACGCGCTGCCGACGATGTCCGGCTTCGACGCGAGCGTGGCGCTGATGAGCCCGGTGGACGCGAGCGGCACGACCTACACGGGCCGCACCTCGCCGCAGCTGCAGGCGGCGGCCTCGTTCGCCTTCACGGGCGGCAAGGTCTGGGCCGGACTCAAGAGCCAGAAGTTCGACGCCCCCGGCGGCGCCGGCTTCACGATGAACGGCGCGGAGATCGGCGGCAGCGCGTCGCTGGACGCGTTCGGGCTGATGGTCAACCTGCAGTCCGGCAAGGGCATCGGCGTGCTGTCGGACGGCGACTCGGGCCCGCGCAAGCAGACCAACGTCGTCGTCCAGGGCACGTTCCAGGCCACGCCCAAGCTCAAGCTGGGCCTGAACTGGGGCGAGAGCCGGCTGCGCGACGGCGCCGTGGGCACCGACCTGCGCAGCAACAGCAACCTCACCGGCGGCCTGTACTTCGGCCTGACCAAGAGCCTGACGCTGACGGCCGAGCTCAGCCACACGCAGTCCAAGGACGTCGCCGGCGACACCGCCAAGCTGGACGGCGTGGCCGCCGGGGCGATCCTGTTCTTCTGACACGGCCGCCGCCGCCGGGAGGCGCGCGCCGCCACGGGCCGCGTTTTCCCGGATCCGGGCCGGCTCGTGTCGATTCCCCGTCTGTCCGCTCGTCGTCCATGATCACACCGGGGGACATGGACATGACGAGACTTCACTACGGCTGGGCAGTGGTCGCCGCGGGCGCGCTGATCACCTGGATGGCCATGGGCGCGCTGCTGTCGCTGCCCGTCTTCCTCGCGCCGATGTCGGCCGACACCGGCTGGTCGCGCGGGGGCATCGGCTTCG